>JBEKLW010000202.1:0-7079 GCA_050008815.1 Bryobacteraceae bacterium | reverse complement strand
CGTAGTGGCCGGCGACGAAGTCGGCGACTGACCGATCGGCTTCCGCCTCGCCGCCAGCCTCGGCGCCCGCAGCGCGCGGCCGCGCGGCTGGCGCAGGGCGCCGGAACCACTCCAACCCCATGCGGATCTTCGTGTTCCATCCCAGCAAGCGGCTCGCCACCAGGGGCAGGATGCGCGTGGGAATCATGAACATCAGGCCGTCGGGCAGCCGAACCAGGCGCCCGCGCCTCAGCACGTAAGTGACGCGCAGGTGATCGTTCGAGCCGATGACCTCCCCGGCCAGGCCCAGCTCGCGGATCAGATCGAGCGCCCAGGGCTTCTGCGAGAGAAAGCTATCGGGGCCGGCCTCCAGGAGGCAGCCCTCCTTCTGGATTGTCGAAATCACGCCGCCCAGGCGCGGCTGCCGCTCCAGGATCGTCGCCGGGATGCCGTGCCTGGAGAGGTGGTAGGCAGCGGAAAGTCCGGAGATGCCCCCGCCGACAATGATCACGCGCCGGGGCATAGCCTCTCTCTGACGACCGCGGCCAGGGCGCGGATGAAGGTGGGCGAATCGTTCAGCGATTCGGTGCGCCGCAGCTCGATTCCGCGCTCGCGCGCGTAATTGCGGAATACCACGTCCACGTTGTAGAGGATTTCGACGTGATCGGAGACGAAGCCGATGGGAACGAGCACGACTTCGCGGACGCCGGCGGAGGCGTACTCGTCGAGCTTCGATTCCACCGTGGGCCCGAGCCACTTCTCCCCGGTGAAGCCTTGGTTCTGATAGGCGAAGTCCCAGCCCGCGATGCCGGCGCGCTCGGCCACCAGGCGCGCCGTCGTCCTGGCCTCCACGTCGTAGGGGTCGGCGCGTTCGAGCGCGCGCTCGGGCAGGCTGTGCGCGGTGAAGAGGACTTGGGACGGCCCCGCTCCCTGGCGGTCGCGGCCCTGTTCCGGCAGCAACAGCTTCAGCCGCTCATAGAAGGCCTCGATGAGCAGCGGGTGAGCATGGAAGGTCTTTGCCCAGACCATCTCGGCGGCGTAGCCGAGGGCGACCTTGGCTTCCTGGGTCCGGCGGAAGTAAAGTCCTACGCTGGACTTGGAATACTGGGGCGCCAGGCACAGGGCCACGATCCGCTCGACGCCGCCGGCCCGCATCCCCTCCAGCGTTTCCCGGATGGAGGGATGCCAGTTGCGCATGGCGAAGCGGACCGGGATGCCCAGCTCGCGCTCGAGCGCTGCTGCCTGGTCGCGCGTGCGGGCCGTGAGCGGCGAGCCGCCTCCAATGGCTTCGTAGCGCTGCCGTATCTCAGCGAGGATCTGTGGCGGGGTCTCGCGGCCGCCGCGAACGTTCTGCAAGTACTCGGGGAGGTCCTCGACCCGCTCGGGTGCGCCATGGGCCAGCAGTAGGACCGCCTGTTTCAACGGCGCTCCCGTTCCTGGCGGGTCGCCCGCGGCTGGTGGCTCGTGGAATGTGGAGTGCGTAGCTTCAATCCCCGTACCGGTTCTGGTCGGGCCTGGAGGCCCGACGGCGGCTATAGCCCTACTTTCCTCAGCCCCTGCGCCTCGCCTACGGCTTGAACTCCCGCACCATCTCGACAACCGCTCTGACGTTCTGCACCGGGGTCTCGGGCAGGATGCCGTGGCCCAGGTTGAAGATGTGGCCGGGGCGCGTGCCGGTGCGCTTGAGCAGCTCGTGGACGCGCATCCTGAGCTCGGGGAGGGGGGCGAACAGCGCGGCCGGGTCGAGGTTGCCCTGGATGGCCGAGCGGTAACTGATGTCCATCCAGGCCTGGTCGATGTTGATGCGCCAATCGACGCCCAGGACGTCGCCGCCGGCGGCGTGCAGCTCGCGGAAGTAGCCGCCGGCGCCGGTGCCGAAATGGATGACGGGTACGCTGGTGGAGCGGATGCGCTCGATGAGCGCGCGGGAGTATGGGGCGACGAAGCGGACGTAGTCATCCGGCCCCAGCGCGCCCACCCAACTGTCGAACACTTGAATGGCGCGGGCGCCCGCGGCCACCTGGAGCAGGGCGAACGGGCCCAGCACATCCACCAGCTTGCCCATCAGCCGCCGCCACAGCGTCTCGTTGGAGTACATCATCTGCTTGGTGCGCAGAAAGGTGCGCGACGGCCCGCCTTCGATGCAGTAGCTGGCGATGGTGAAGGGGGCCCCGACGAAGCCGATCACCGGCGCCTTCGCGCCCAGCGCCTTGACCACGAGCTGGATGGCCTCGCCCACGTAACCCAGGTCGTCGGTGTTGGAGATCGACAGGGTGTCGATGTCTTCCGAGGTCCGCACCGGGTTGTCGATGACGGGGCCCTCGCCGGCGGCGAAGCGCAGCTTCAGGCCCATCGGCTCGGTGGGGAGCAGCAGGTCGGCAAAGATGATGGCCGCGTCCACGTCCAGAATCTCGACCGGCTGGAGCGTGACGGCGGCCGCCAGATCGGGACGCTTGCAGATCTCGAGAATGCCGTGTTTGGCGCGGATGTCGCGATACTGTCTGAGATACCGGCCCGCCTGGCGCATGAACCACACCGGCCGGACGTCCGTGGGCCTGCGGCGGCAGGCATCCAGAAAGCGGCTGTTCATTGGAGCCACGCGCATGGTTGCTCCGCTCTGTCCTCGCATAGGAAAACGCGAAAGTCCTTGGGCTTGTGCCTGGCCGCCCACTGGCGGCCGAGAATGAAGCACGGCTTGGTCCAGGCCTCGCTGTCCAGGGCTGTGGGCGCGATCACCGAGGCCGACAGCATCCCGGGGGCGGGGTAGCCGGTGCGGGGATCCATGATATGGCTGTAGACCCGGCCATCGGCTTCGAAGAACTTTTCGTAACTGCCGGAGGTGGAAATCGACTGGTCCCTCAGCAAAAGGGTCTCGACGGTCTGGCGCTGGTCCTTGGGGTGACGGATCTTGACCTCCCAGCCCGGGCCTTCGCGCCGGGGCGAGCCGAGCGCGTACATGCTGCTGCCGCCCGCCGAGACCAGGGCGGAGGCGATGCCGTTGTCCCTGAGAACATCCACCATGCGATCGACCGCGTAACCCTTTCCAATGCCGCCGGGATCGAGCTCGACGCCGGGCTCGGCGAAGCGGACCGTGTGGTCCGCCGCGTTGAGGAGGACCTTGCGATAGCCCACCTTGCGGAGCGCCAGCGCCACCTCCTCCCGGCTCGGGAGCCGCCCGGAGCTTCTGTAAAAGCCCCACACCTTCATCAACGGCCCGACCGTAATGTCGAACGCCCCCTGGCTCTGGCCGCTATACTCCGCGCACCTCGCCAGCAGGTCGAACAGCTCGGGCGTGACCCTCACCGGCCGCTCGGCGGCCAAGCGGTTGATTCCGCTCAACTCGCTGTCCGGCCGATAGTTAGACAGCATCTGGTCCAGCCGCCGCACCTCGGCGAACGCCGCCTCGACGGCCGCCTCCAGCTTCTCGCCGTCATCGCCATAGAGGGTGACCGTGAAGGTCGAGCCCATGGCGTCCAGGCTCTCCTCGAGGCGGAGCAACTGCCCCGGCTGGGCGGCAGCCGCCAGGGCTGGCGGGGCTTGCGACCGCCCCGCCAGGGGCGACAACCACAAAAGTAGCACGAAGACCGCAGAGACAACGGCGAAGACTTGGCGAAAGGGCGGCTTTTTTTGCGGGCTGCGGAGGCTCATTGGCTCACCGGCCCGGACTCCTTCTCCCGAGCTTTGCGGACGCGGCGGAGCAACTCCTCGATGCGGCCCTCTCCTGCGCCGGCGGCGTCCTCCTCAAAGTGCAGCTCCGGGGCGCGGAACAGGCGCAGGCGGGCCGCCACCTGGCGGCGGAGGTAACGGCTGGCGTGGTCGAGGGCCGCCAGCGCCTGGCGGCGCTCCTCGGGCTCGTCCGGAAGCATGACGATGACGCGGGCGTGGCGGCCGTCTGGGGAGAGGTGAACTCCGGTCACCGTGACCGGGGCCAGGCGGGGGTCCTGAAGCTCGTAGCCGATCAGCTCGGCCAGTTCCTCCCGCAGCGCCTCGGAAACGCGCTGGGCGCGGCGAGCATCCATAACGGCCTACTCCAGCCACTCCATGGTGGCGTTGACCAGCCCCGGCCCAAGCGTCGCAGCGGCCTCCTTCTCGACGGACTGGAGCACCAGGGCGGCGTGGCCGTGATCGCTGGAGACGGTGACGGCGGCCAGAACGGCGCGCTGCCACAGGTCCTGGCAATCGATCTCGGCCACCGAGACGTTGAACTTGTGCCGCAGGCGCTCCTTGAGGCTCTGCACGACGTGGCGCTTCTCCTTGAGAGAGTGGGAGCTCTCCAGCCGCATCTCCAGGGTGAGCACGCCAATGGCGGCCATCGTGCTGTTCAGACCAGGACCTCGGGCGCGACCCGCTCGGTCGAAAACGCCTCGATGATATCGCCCGGCTTAACGTCGTTGAAGTTCTCGATCGCCATGCCGCACTCCAGGCCGGAGCGGACCTCGCTGGCGTCGTCCTTGAAGCGCTTCAGGGAGGCGAGCTTCCCGGTGTAGACGACCACGCTGTCGCGCAGCACCCGGACCTCGCTCGAGCGCGCGACGGCGCCGTCGATGACCAGGCAGCCGGCCACGGTGCCGACCTTGCTGATGCGGAAGATCTCCCTGACCTCGGACCGCCCGCGGTAGACCTCTTTGAACACCGGCTCGAGCATTCCAGCCATGGCGCGCTTGATCTCGTCGGTGAGGTCGTAAATGATCGTGTGCAGGCGGATGTCGACCTTCTCCTGCTCGGCCAGCGCCAGCGCGTTGCGGTCCGGCCGGACGTTGAACCCGATGATGATGGCGTTGGAGGCGGAAGCCAGCAACACGTCGGTCTCGGTGATGGCGCCGACGCCGCTGTGAATGACCTGGATGCGCACCTTGTCGGTGGAGAGCTTCTGGAGCGTCTCGGCGAGCACCTCGGCGCTGCCGCCCACGTCGGCCTTGAGGATGATGGGCAGCTCCTTGGTCTCGCCTTCCTTGAGCTGCTTGTGCAACTGGTCCAGCGTGAGGCGCGCGCTCTTGGCCATGGCCTGCTCGCGGGCCTTGGCCTCGCGGTATACGACGATTTGCTTGGCCTTGGCCGTATCGGTGACCACCTGCAGCGTCTCGCCGACTTCCGGCAGCGACTCCAGGCCGAGCACTTCGGCCGGGGCCGCCGGCTCGGCGTCCCGGATGGCGTTGCCGCGGTCGTCGAACATGGCGCGCACCCGGCCGAACACCGATCCGGAGATGAAGTAATCGCCCACGTGCAGGGTGCCGTTGCGCACCAGCACGGTGGCGACCGGGCCGCGGCCGCGGTCCAGCTTGGCTTCGAGCACCGTGGCGACGGCCGGCCGGGCCGGGTTGGCCTTCAGCTCCTGCATGTCGGCCACCAGCAGGATCATCTCCAGAAGCAGCTCGAGATTCTCCTTGGTGCGCGCGGAGACGGGCACCATGACGATCTCCCCGCCCCAGTCTTCCGGAACCAAACCGCGGTCGGAGAGCTGCTGCTTGACGCGCTCCGGCTGCGCGTCCGCCTTGTCGATCTTATTGATGGCGACGATGATGGGCACCTTGGCCGCCCTGGCGTGGTCGATCGCTTCCAGCGTCTGCGGCATCACGCCGTCGTCGGAGGCCACCACCAGCACCACGATGTCCGTGACCTTGGCGCCGCGGGCGCGCATGCGGGTGAAGGCTTCGTGGCCGGGCGTGTCGATGAAGACGATCTTGCGGCCGTTCTTCTCGACGGTGTAGGCGCCGATGTGCTGGGTGATGCCGCCGGCCTCGCCCTCGGCGACGCGGCTCTGGCGGATCGCGTCGAGCAGCGAGGTTTTCCCGTGATCGACGTGGCCCATGATGGTGACGATGGGCGCCCGCTTCAGCGGCCCCGCATCCTCTTCGTTGCCGACCGCTTGCAGATCGTGCAGATCCGCCGCTTCCTGCTCGAAGCTGACGCTGGAAACCGCCGCGCCGAAGTCCCTCGCCAGGTCCTCGGCCAGCTTGACGTCGAGCGTCTGGTTGATAGTGGCGAAGATCTTGCGGTCGACGAGCTTCTTGATGACCAAGTTGGCCTTGAGCCCGAGCTTCTCGGAAAGCTCCTTGACCGTGATTCCCTCGGCCACGATGACCTGCTTGCCTTCGGCGAGCCGGCCGATTTCTTCGCGGCGCTGCGAGGGGAGGCGAAGCAGTCTTCCCTCGCGCTCGCGCTCGCGGTCGATGGCCGGACGGCCGCGATCCCTCTGGCCGCGGCGGGTGTCGGTCAGCGGCACTGCCGACGGCTCGGGCCGCAGCGGCGTGGTGGGGTGCAGGCCGCGGCCTCTGCTGCCGGCGGGCGACAGGGGGGCGCCGGTGGTGGTGCGCGCGCGCAGCGGCTGGCCGGGGCGGATAGGCCCTCTGTAAATCGGCTGGCCCGGAATGGGAATGGTGGCTGGGCGGAATTGCGCGCCGGCCCTCGGGGCGGGCTGGCCGGGGGTGGCGCGGGACTGTCTGAGGCGCTCGACCAGGTCAGGCCGCGGCGGAACCACGGGGCGCGCGGCGGGCTGGCCGGCCAGGGCGCGCGGAGCAACGACCGCGTTCGGCGCCCCGGCTTGAGGGGCCGGCGGCGGCTGCGCCGCGGGACGCAAGGCCCCCGCGCGAATCGGGCGCGCCTCGAGCCCCGGGGCGGCGGCCAGGGGCTGCCGCGGGCCGGAGATGATCTGGCCGGGCCGCGGCGTGGAGGGCAGCGGCCTGCCGGCCACCGCCGGACGCGCCGCCAGGCCGGGCGTAGTCACCGCGGAGGGCGCCACTCCCGCCGGCGCCGCGCCGGCCGTAGGTTGGACGAACGCGGGTCTTGGGCCTCCGCCCAGCAGCGGCGGGCGAAGCGGATGCGCTGCCGGGCGCGCACTCAGGCGCTCTTCCAGAGTCCACCCCGGCGGGAACAACTCCGGCGCCGCGGCCGAAGGCTCCTCTCCGCCTGGCGCCAGTTCGGACAGTGAGGGCTCGCCGGACGGTCCTGGAGCGAACGGAGCCGCCGCCTCGGGCGCCCCCTCGGCTGGCTGTGCCAGCGCCCCGGCTGATTCCGCTTCGGGTGTCTCTACGTGAATCCCGAAGTGCCGCCGTATCCTGTCGGCGACGTCTTCGTCGATCGAGCTGGAGTGCGTCTTCTTC
>JBEKLW010000201.1:0-5540 GCA_050008815.1 Bryobacteraceae bacterium | reverse complement strand
CCCCTGTGGTCGCGCTCCTGCAAAGATCGCGCATCGGCCGCGTACCGTCCGTCGCTGTGACCGTCCTGGTAGCGATGGTAGCGGCCGGATGCGTTGGCTGGATCATCGCAATTCAGTTCGTTGACGTCGCCCAAAAGCTTCCCACGTACCGCCAGAACATCCACGCCAAGATGGAAGCGCTCAGCATTCCCACAAAGGGAGCGTTGGGTGTTGCGGCCAACGGCTTGAGGGAAATTACGCGCGAACTTTACAGCACGGGGGCGCCGTCTCCGGACCTAAATCCTCCGGTGCGAAATCAGCAACAGCGCACTGCGCCGAGTACTCCTGGGCCTCCCCTGCCCGTACAGATCGTGCCACCGCCGGCCAATGGATTGGACTACTTTCGCGATCTGGTCCAGCCCGTTCTTCGGCCTCTAGGCCTAATAGGACTGGTCCTCATCTTCACGATCTTCATGCTGATCAAGCGATTCGACTTGAGACATCGTCTTCTGCGGCTGGTTGGACTCACTCAGATCGCCGTCACGACCCAAGCGCTCGACGACGCAGCGCAACGTCTCAGCCGATACCTGTTGATGCAGGTCCTGGTCAATGCCGGCTTTGGAGCTCTGTTCGGATTCGGTCTGTACTGCATTGGCGTGCCCAATCCCGCGCTATGGGGAGTCCTCGCCGGCCTCCTGCGCATCGTCCCGTACGTCGGCACCATGGTCGCCGCCGCGCTGCCGATAGCACTCTCGTTGGCGGCTTTCAACAGTTGGCTGCCACCGCTTATGGTGTTCCTGCTGTTTGCCAGCCTCGAACTGATCATTGCCAACTTCGTCGAACCCTGGCTGTACGGGGCGCACACGGGAATCTCCGCGTTGGCGCTGCTGGTGGCGGCCATCTTTTGGACTCTTCTGTGGGGACCCGCCGGTCTCATCCTGTCTACGCCTCTAACCGTTTGCCTCGTTGTGCTGGGCCGCTACGTTCCTCAACTCTCTTTTCTTCATGTCTTGCTGGGGGATGAGGTGGTTCTGGGGGCCGAAGCTCAGGTCTACCAGCGCTTACTGGCGATGGACCAACCCGAGGCCCACGCTATTGTGGACCGGTTCTTGAAAGGAAGATCCCTGGTGGAGTTGTACGATTCGGTGCTCATACCTGCTTTGAGCCTGGCCGAGCAGGATCGCCACAAAGGGGCGATTGACGCGCACCGGGAGGAGTTTCTCTTTCTCAGCATCAACGAACTGATTACCGAGCTTTCGGAGTACCAACTGGCGCCCGTTTCATCCCCAGCCGAAGATGCCGCGGCGGAATCGGCCCCGGCGGAGCGTCTCGGCGCCAGGATAATCTGCCTGGCCGCAAATGATCGGGCCGATGAGGTCACGGCCGCTATGCTGGCGCAGCTCCTGGAGCAGGCGGGCCACGCGGCTTTGTGTCTTCCGATCGCCCACGCTTCCCTCGTGCAGATGCTGGCGTTGCTTGACATAAGACCAGACGACATCATCTGCATCTCCGCATTGCCGCCTTATGCCTTTCAACCCGCGCGGACGATGTGCAACCTGGTTCGGGAACGCTTTCCCAACGTCAAGCTTGTAATCGGAGTCTGGGGGTTCAGTGGCGATACGGAGAAGGCCAAGGCGCGTTTCGAACGAACCCAACCAGATCGATTGCTCACCAGCCTGGCGCAGGCTGTCGAGCAGATTCAGGAGCTGATCCGGCCCAAGGCGTCATGACCCGGCGCATCTCTCCGATCTCCAGTTGTGCGCCGCGCGGGTACGTTGTCGGGCGCTGTCAAACGCGAGTTTGCCCTGCAGGGCCGCTTCCACGGATGTTGCCAGACCGCGTGGTAGGCTATCGTTGTCATGCCCGACAATGGATTTGATCTCTTCGCTGCAGCCCGTCAGGAGATGATCGACGAGGGCTTTGACCCTGATTTCCCCCCGGGGGTCGACGAGCAGGTGGCGGCGCTCAAGGCCCGGGCGGCGCCTGCCAGGGATGGTGATGTGCGCGATCTGCGCGCGCTGTTGTGGTCCTCCATCGATAACGACACTTCGCGCGATTTGGACCAGATCGAAGCCGCCGAGCGCGTCAACGGTGGAATCCGCGTTCTGATCGCGATCGCGGATGTCGATTCCGACGTCTCCATCGGTTCTCCCATCGATCGGCACGCGGCTGCGCAAACGACAACCGTCTATACCGGCATACGAACCTTTTCGATGCTGCCGGAGCAACTGTCGACGGATCTGACCTCGCTCAACGAGGTCGCCGACAGGCTGGCGGTGGTGGTGGACATGGTCGTCGCCGGGGATGGCTCGATTTCATCCACCAGCATTTATCGCGCCCTGGTGCGCAACCAGGCGCAGTTGACGTACAACGGCGTCGGAGCGTGGCTCGAGGGGACATCCGGCGCGCCGCCCAAGGTCGGCGCTTCTGCTGACTTGGGGGCGCAGTTGAAACTGCAGGACCAGGCGGCGCAGATGCTCTTCGACGAGCGCCACCGCCTGGGCGCGTTGAACATCGACCGCGTCGAGGCCGAGGCGGTCATTGTTGACGGCCGCGTGCAGGGAATCAATGCCCGCAAGAAGAACCGGGCCACCGACCTGATTGAGAACTTCATGGTCGCCGCCAATGGCGTGATGGCGCGCACGCTCACGAACGCCGGCGTGGCTTCCATCCGGCGCGTAGTGAGAACACCCGAACGCTGGCCGCGCATCGTCGAGCTCGCTGCGCGCTATGGCGAAACGCTGCCGGCGGAAGCTGATTCGCGCGCCCTCAATGCCTTCCTTCAGAAGAGAAAGGCCGCCGACGAAGTGCACTACGCAGACCTCTCGCTGGCGGTGATCAAGCTGATGGGGCCGGGCGAGTACGTCTTCGCGCGCCCGGGCGACGAGGATCTGGGGCACTTCGCGCTGGCTGCCCATGATTACACCCATTCGACCGCCCCCAACCGGCGCTTTGCCGACACGGTGATGCAGCGGCTCATCAAGTCGGTTCTCTCCAAGCGGCCGTCGCCTTACTCCGACGAGCAGCTCGACTCGATTGCGCGGAACTGCACCCTCAAGGAGGATGCGGCGCGCAAAGTGGAACGGGTGATGAACAAGCGCATTGCGGCTGTCGCGCTCCAGCCTCGCATCGGGGAGAGCTTTGCCGCCGTGGTGACGGGCGTCACGCCGAAAGGCGTCTTCGTGCGCGTGCTGGACCCTCCCGCGGAGGGACTTCTCATTCGCGGCCAGCAGGGCCTCGACGTGGGCGATCAACTTCGGGTGAAACTCGTGAGCACGGACCCGCGGCGCGGGTATATCGATTTTGCCGGATAGCGGCTAAGTGCGCCCTGGCCGAGCCCCAGCCGCGCCGTATGCGGCGGGCGAAATAGGGTAAATTGTTACTGTCCCCGGTTTCTCTATGACAGAGCTCGAGTTGCTGATAGGGGGGATCGTCGCCGGGCTGATGATCTCGGTGCCCCTCGGGCCGGTGAACATCTTCTGCATTCACCGGACGCTCGCGGCCGGATGGAGGTCGGGTGTGATCTCCGGCCTCGGAGCGGCGGCGGCCGATATGCTGTACGGCGCTATCGCGGGCTTCAGCATCACCCTCGTCGTCCAGTTTCTGGTGCGGGAACAATTCTGGATTCGCTCTGTCGGCGGCATTCTGCTGGTCGTCATCGGCATCTCGTACTTCCTCAAGCGGCCCCAGCGGTTGAACTCGCAAGAGGGAGACGGCTCAACTGTGTACTCGGAGTTGCGGGCGACCTTTCTCTTGACCCTCACGAATCCGACGACGGTGCTGTCGTTTCTCGCCGTCCTGGCAGCGCTCGGCATGGGGCATCCCAGGCATTGGTGGTTGACCGTGTTTCTCGTAGGCGGGATCTTCTGCGGTTCGATGACCTGGTGGATTACGCTGAGCACGATCGTGAACCACTTCCGCGACCGCTTCAACGACCGCGTCCTGTTGTTGATGAACCGCGCCGCCGGGCTGGCGATCGGCGGCTTTGGCGTAGCCGCATTGCTTCTGGCCCGCATTCGACTGTAACCCCGGTCATCACGGTCATCGGCGCGCCTTCCGTAGAGCCCAACCGTTGTTACGGCACCCAGCCCGGAGCGTCCCCGAGTTCTTCCGCGCGCTGACCGCGCCGCGCCTTCGGTGAGCGCTCGCATCCGCTTGGCTAGGTGCGACCGTAGTCCGTCCCCAGTCCCGCCCTACAATCCGGCCGCGTAGGGCGGCTCTCCAGAGCCGCGCGCCAGCCTCCAGGCTGGCGCCCCCGCCGCCTGGGCACGCCTGCCGCGTCGACACTCTCTCGAAAACCCCGTTTTCATCCTCTGTCGTGGGTCCCCGACGCCTCGACACTCTTGTCGAGGGCTCCGCGCGCGCAACCGGGTGGCCGCCGCAATGCGGATCGCGAGCCGGCGTAGACTGGTGACTTATGGTGCGGATTCCGAAGTGGCCGGTGTGGGGCGAGCGCGAGTTGGAGCTGCTTCGTCAGACGCTGGAGAGCGGCGTGTGGGGGGGCTTCAACGAAGGCGTCACGCGGTTCGAGGACGCCTTCGCCGCGTTCCAGCAGTGCCGCTATGGCGTCAGCGCATTCAACGGCACGGTCGCGCTGGAGACGGCCCTCGAAGTCTGCGGCGTAGGCCCCGGCGACGAGGTGATCGTCCCCGCGATCTCCTTCATCTCGACGGCGACGGCGGTGTCGCGCGTGGGTGCGCTGCCCGTGTTCGTTGACATCGAGCCGCTGACCTTCAACCTCGACCCCGAGCGCGCCGCCGCGGCCGTCACGCCTCGGACCAAGGCGATCATCGCCGTGCATTTCGGCGGGCTGATGGCCGACCTCGAGCGGCTCCTGCCCCTGGCCGCTGGGCGCAATCTCATCCTCATCGAGGACGCCGCCCACGCGCACGGCTCGGAGTGGAACCTCCGGCGGGCGGGCAGCTTCGGCCTGGCCGGGGCCTTCAGCTTCCAGAACTCGAAGGTGATGACGGCGGGCGAAGGCGGGCTGCTCACCACCAACGACGCCGGCTTCGCCGAGCGGGCGCGCGCGTTCATCAACCAGGGCCGGCGCGCGGGCGCGGGCTGGTTCTTCCACTACACGCTGGGGACGAACTTCCGCATGACCGCCTTCCAGGCCGCCGTGCTTCAGGCGCAACTGGAGCGGCTGCCCGAGCAGATCGGCCTCCGGGCCCGGAACCAGCGGCTGCTGCGCGAGGAGCTGGCCGGGGTCGGCGGGCTGCGGTTCCAGGAGGTTCCCGCGCAGGCCACGGCGCATTCCTGGTACCTGCTGCTGGGCCGGATCGACGCGGCCCGCTTCGGAATGACGCGCGACGAGTTCCAGCGCGCCGTGACCGCCGCCGGCATTCCGTGCACGCCCTTCTACCCGCATCCGCTCTACGGCAATCCGCTCTACAGGCAGGGCGGCTGCCGGGTCGCTCCCTGCCCGGTGGCCGAGGAGTGCGTGCGCGACGCATTCTGGTTCCCGCACCGCGTGCTCATGGCGGACGAGGAAACCATCCACGAGATCGCCGCAGTTATCCGCGGCCTGCGGTAGCCGCGCCGGCCTGGCCCCATATTGC
>JBEKLW010000200.1:0-5613 GCA_050008815.1 Bryobacteraceae bacterium | reverse complement strand
ATGCACCTGGCCTCGGCGCTGGGCGTTCCCACGGTGGCGGTGTTCGGCCCGACCGAGCATGTCAGCACCGCGCCGGCCGGCCCGGCATCGCGCATCGTCCGAGAGGAGGTCGAATGCAACCCGTGCATGCTGCGGGACTGCCCCATCGATCATCGCTGCATGACGGCGGTCAGCGCGGAGAGGGTAGCGCAGGTGGCGCTGGAATTGGTGAAATAGGCCGAGAGCCGGGAGCATAGAGGCCGGGCTGGCTTTCCGGCGGAGCGGAGCTAGGGAAACTGGATACAAGAACCAAGATCGTCAGCGCGGAAGCCGCGGCCGGCCTGGCGCGCGAGTGCCGGGCCTCGGGTCGGAGAGTTACGCTCGTGTGGGGCCACTTCGATCCGCTGCTGGCCGCCCATGCGCGGCGCCTGGGCGAGCTGGCGAGTCCGGGGGCGGTGCTGATTGCCGCGGTCTCGGAGCCGGCACGGCCGATCCTGCCGGCGCGGGCGCGCGCGGAGCTGGTGGCGGCGCTGGCGGCCGTGGACTACGTTGTGCTTCCGGGGGACGGTGCGCTGGACGGGCTGGAGGCGGACGCGATCTGCCGCGAAGAGGCCGCCGACGAGCGTCGCACCGGGGACCTGATGCGCCATGTACAAAGCCGGCATGAGTAGCGGCGGAGCCGGGCCGCGCATCCTGGTGGTGCGGCTCAGCTCGATGGGCGACGTCATCCACGCGCTGCCCGCGGTGGCCACGCTCAAGCACAGCTTCCCGGGCTCGGTGCTGACCTGGGTGATCCACCCGCGCTGGGCGCCGCTGGTGGAAGGCAATCCCTACGTGGACCGGCTGATGCCGTTCGACCGCCGCAGCCTGCGCGCGGTGGGCGAGGCCTGGCGGGGGCTGCGCGAGGTCCGCTACGACTTCGGTGTGGATTTTCAGGGGCTGGTGCAGTCGGCTCTGATTGCATCCCTGGTGCGGGTGGAGCGTATCTATGGCTTCGACCACCGGGAGGTGCGGGAGAAACTAGCCGCAGTGTTCTACTCGACCAGGGTGCGCACCAGCGGCGGGCACGTGGTCGAACGCAACCTGGAACTGGCCGCGGCCGCGGGCGCATCGACCCTGTTGATCACCTTCCCGCTGCCAGAGGGCCGGCCCGAAGGCGAATTGCCGGAAGGCGATTTCGTGCTGGCGTGCCCACTGGCGGGCTGGGCCGGCAAGCAATGGCCGCTGGAGTATTACAGCGCCCTGGCGCGACGGCTGCGCGAGGAGCTGGGAATGCCGCTCGTGCTCAGCGGCGCGCTGGAGGCCGCCGCGGAGCTGGCGCAGGTGTACGAGGCCAGGGTTCACACCTGCGGGCTGGCGGGGCTGATCCACACGACCCGGCGCGCGGCGGCAGTCGTCGGCCTCGACAGCGGCCCGACGCACCTGGCGGCCGCGCTGGGCAAGCCCGGCGTGGCGATCTTCGGACCCACTGATCCGGCTCGCAACGGGCCTTACAGCGCCAACTTCACCGTGCTGCGAAGCCCGGACGCTGTGACCAGCTACAAGCGTTCCGGTGAGCCCGACCCCGGCATGCTAGCCATCACTCCCGAAGCGGTAGTCGAGGCTCTCAAAGCGCGGCTCTGCCCGCCCGGCGGAACGGCGCAGTCGAGCTCGGGCTGATGCGGCGCCCCTGGTTTCCCAAGCCCTATGCGGATGCCGTGGCCCGGTTGCGGGTAGCGTGCGGATTCCTGCTTGCGGCGGCATTCGCGTGGCTAGCGGCGCCGCAGCCGCCATCGCTCGCCTGGGGACTTCCGCTGGCGGCAGCGGGGCTGCTGCTGAGGGGCTGGGCCGCGGGGCACCTGGCCAAGAACGAGCGCCTGGCCACGAGCGGCCCCTACGCCTGCGTCCGCAACCCGCTGTACGTGGGCACGCTGCTGGTGGCGGCGGGCCTGGCCATCGCCGCCCGGCGATGGCTACTGGGGGCGCTGACCGCAGCCGTCTTCGTGCTCATCTACCTGCCGGCGATCGAGCTCGAAGAGCAGCACCTCCGCAAGCTGTTTCCCGAGTACACCGCGTACGCCGCGCGCGTGCCGATGCTGTGGCCGCGCTGGCGGGCGCCCGGCGGCGCGGGCTTCCGCTGGCGCCTCTACTGGCGGAACGAGGAGTATCAAGCGGCGGCGGGTTTCCTGGCCGGCGCGGCGTGGCTGATGTGGCGAGCGTTCGGCTAGCCCGGATGTTTCACCTGCGTCAGCTTTCAGCTACCAGCTTCCAGCTACCAGCTTCCAGCGATCAGCGGGGAGCGGGCGCGCGATGGCAGCCCGTGGCGGGCGTGGGTAGTCACAGGTCCCCCATTCACCACAGGGCGCGCAGCGACGACAAACTCGCTCCCGAGGAAGTTCTCTCCCTGCTCGGCCAAGCTGGAGCCTTGCACACAGATGTGCTAGACTCGTTGGCAAACAGGGAGGCAGGGAATTCTGGGTTTGCTGGCTCCAACTAGGGAATTCCGATATGTCTCTCCAGTGGCTGGAAGACCGCGTGAAGAGGGGAATATCAATGAGTGAGAAGACATTCGAAGTGAAGAGCCTGAATTCGCCGGAGGAGGTCCGGAAGTTCGACAAGGGGAAGGTCGAACTCGTGAATGTCGCCGGCGCCGCTGTCGGTCGCGCTACGTTCGAGCCCGGCTGGAAGTGGTCTGCCTGCGTCAAGCCGATCGCCAAGACGAACAGTTGCCAGGCCGCGCATTACGGCTACCAGATCTCGGGAACGCTGACGACACGGATGGATGACGGCACCGAAAGGACTTCGAAGGCTGGTGACGTCGTCAACATTCCGCCAGGACACGACGGTTGGGTGGTCGGAAACGAGCCCGTGGTGCTCGTCGACTTCCAGGGCATGGTCGATTACGCAAAACGGAGCAAATAAGAATTCACCAACTGGAGCACTGGGACGGGCTTCCCGAGCCGAGTCAGTAGCAGCCGGTACCGAGCATGTCATGGCGGCGCGCTGAAGTGCGCCGCAGCAGACTGCTGGTGAAACATCCGGGCTTGGGGCCGAGGGCACACGCCCCGACGCGGGTCGAGCATGCTCGACCCCTACTTCTTCGCGGCGGGGCGGGCGAAGACGGCGTCGTCGATCGGGGTGTCGTTCTTGATCGTGGTGATCTTGACCACGATCTCGACGTTCGGCATCGTTTCCCGGATGTAGAAGGGCATCTGGATGCCGCCCACGTCGCGGTAGTCGGCAAAATCCACGGTCATCTCGAGCGCGCCTTGTGGCGTTTCGCGGGTTCCGGCCTCGCGAACCAGAAAGAATGTCTGGGCGTCGATGTAGCGCGTGACGGGTCGGCCGGAGGCCGGCGTGAGCCGGATGGCATAGGCCTTGCGGTCGCCGACGTTCTCCTCGCCGATCAGCTCGGCCCGGGGATAGAGCTCGCGCCACTTGAGCGCGGCGCCGAAGACCGCACTGCGTCGCATGTCATCGAGTGCCGCACCGCTCACCTCCTGGATGTCGCCGCTGGGGTGCTGGACCCATCCCGCCTGGCCGTCGAAGGCCTGCCGAAGCTCGCCGACGCCCTCGAGCGTCATGATGACGAGCTGCTTGTTCGGCGCCTTGGCGTAGACCTCCATCTTGCCGTGCAGGCCCGGGCCGGTGAACTCCAGCATGCCGGAGGCATAGGTGCTGGTGAGCCGGGCCATCCGGGCGCGTCCGCCGGAGGCTTCGATGGATTTCTCGATGATCTGCTCGGCGCTGAGCGGGGGCTGGTTCTGCTGGGCCGCGGCGGTGAAGCCGAGGACCAAGCCTGCGGCCAGCCAGAGGTTGCGCATAACGGCTCCTTCGGCGCCCCGGAAGGGCGCCACTTCAATAATTTAACGTATGGCTTCGGCGGCAGGTTGCGGTGGACGCGGAAGCCGGGACACTACACTCACTCACCAATTTGCGGCGGGCAGAAAATGGTGATTGAGTGTACTGTCCCGGTTTTCCAGCTCCATCAGCTCCAGGAGCGGTCCCAGGAGCGCTCGTTGTTCCACTCGGGCGTGGGCTCGAAGTAGCCGGGCACGAGCAGGTGCTGCTTGAAAACCTCGTCGTTGAGGGTGATGCCGAGGCCGGGGGCGTCCGGCACGGCGATGTAGCCGCGTTGGACGATGGGCTTCTCGACACCCTCGACCACCTCGCTCCACCAGGGTACGTCGACGGAGTGGTTCTCTAGCACGAGGAAGTTCTCCGTCGCGGCGGCGCAGTGGACCGAGGCCAGAGTGGCGATGGGGCTGCCGGCGATGTGCATCACCATCGGCACGCCGTACTCCTGCGCCATGTCGCCGATCTTGTGCGTCTCCAGGATGCCGCCCGCGGTGGCCAGGTCGGGTTGGATCATATCCACGGCGTGCCGGCGGCACAGCTCCTGGAAGGGCTCCTTGAGGTAGATGTCCTCGCCGGTCAGGATGGGGATGTCCACCGCGTCGGCGATCTCCTTCAGCAGGTCGGTGTACTGCCAGGGGATCAGGTCCTCGAGCCAGGCCAGATTCCATTTCTCGAGCGCCTTGCCGAGCCGGATGGCGGAGTTCACGCCGATGTGGCCGAAGTGGTCCGCGCAGAGCGGGATCTCCATGCCCACCTGCTCGCGCACGACGCCGACGTAGTCGCTCATGATCTCGACGCCCTTGGGCGTGAGCTCGATGCCGGTGAACGGGTGCGGAACCATGCCGCCCCCGGTCAGGTCGGTTCCGGCGGGGCTGGTGAGGGCACCCGGGATGCCCTCCAGCAGGTCGATGCCGAGATCCATTTTGAGCCAGGTGAAGCCCTGCTTGGCGCGCTCGTTGAGCCGCTGGCCGTAAACCTTGGGATCGTGTGACTCGGTGGTGTCGGCGTAGCAGCGGATGCGGTCGCGGAACTTGCCGCCGAGCATCTGATAAATGGGCGCGCCGTAAGCCTTGCCGGCCAGGTCCCAGAGCGCCATCTCGATGCCGCAGACGCCGCCGGCCTGCCGCGCCGGCCCGCCGAAGGGCTTGATCTTGCGGAAGATCCGGTCGATGTCGCAGGGGTTTTCGCCCAGGATGCGGCTCTTGAGCATGAGCGCATAAGTGGGGCTAGCGCCATCGCGCACTTCCCCCAGGCCGTAAAGGCCCTGGTTGGTGTCGATGCGGATGATGGGGCAGGTCATCGGCGCGCGCGCCAGGGTGGCGACGCGCAGGTCGGTGATCTTCAATTGGGACGGCTTCGAGTTCGCGTTGACGTTCTGGACGGCGGCTTCCAGCGTGTCGTCCTTCCAGAGCGACGCGCCCAGAAGGGCGCCAGCCGAGGCGCGCAGGAAGGATCGCCGGCCGCGAGAAGCGCTTGCGTTTTTCTTCATGGGGTTTCCTATTGAGGCTCATTGTATACCGGGCCGCGGGTGCGAGCAGCCCGGGGCCGCGCTGGCCGCGGCTGCAACCTCCGGGCCTGCGCGGCGGATGATATTCTGTTCACTGGCTTCAAGAATCCCCACCAAGGAGGAACAGCGGTGAGAATCGGCGTATTCACGGCCCTGCTGGCCAACCTTTCTCTCGACCAGGTCATCGCGAGGCTGCAGGCCCTCGGCATCAGCACCGTGGAGCTGGGCACGGGGAACTACAACGGCGACCCGCACTGTAAGCTGTCGATGTTGGAGGACGCACGGGCGCT
>JBEKLW010000020.1:0-12359 GCA_050008815.1 Bryobacteraceae bacterium | reverse complement strand
CATCGGCCTGTTGCGAGAGGAATGCGTTGCCGAGATCGGTGGTCCAGCGCATGTCGGCGTTCAAACTCTTGATCACATCGGGGAAGACCACCAGGGCCTGGATACTGGGATCCCAATTCTGCTGGCGCGCCGCATCCACCAGTTGGGAGCCTTGTAGATTGCGATTCTGCTGCAGCCATTGCCCCACCTCGGCGAGCTCCTGGGGATAGGTGGCCGCGACCAGCACTTGGCTGAGCAAGGCATCCGGGTACAGCGCAATGGGAGCGACCAGGGTGTCCAATTGCTCCGGTGACAGGAGTTGTGCGGCAGCTTGCGCGGGAGCCGCTGGTTGTTGGGCAACCATAAGGCCGCCAGCCAGGAGCGGAACACAGACCAGACAAAGCGCCTGGCGAATAACCGACTGAATTCTGATCGTCTTCATGGTGCACCTCCATTGGGCGCCACGTTACGCCTTCCCTAGTGCACGCTGCGAACCAAACTCCAAGCTGTTGACCAGCAGCCACTTAGTGCGGCGTCTGGGCCGCGTGGATGGTTGAAAACCACCGTCTCCGGTGTATCGCGGCCAAGAGCACGGGCAGCCGCCGCGGGCCGAGGTGGAGTGCCGCACCGATGTGGAGCGGGACGAGCTGAGCGCCGCCAAGTTGCTGCGCGCGCTGGCCCGGCTACGTGGACGGCGCCGAGGCGTCAGCCAGCGGCTGAGGCGCGCGCGGTGCTAGCCGCATGGGTGCCAACCGCGCGGCATGGCGCCTTCCGGCGGTGCTGGCCGCACGGCTGGGCGGCTCACGCCGCGGTGGCGGGACGGTGGCAGCGAAGGTCGCCGGGCGTCGGCCCGCGCCCAATGACCCAACCGAGCGATCTCCGAGCGCAAGCCGACTTGTCGTTCCTAATGCCGGACCAAAGGTGGCTGAGACGCCAATCTACGGCTGGCCACTACGCGGCCAGGTGCCTGCCCGCAAGAGCCGGAGGGGCCGCGGCCGATGGCTTCCGACTGGCCGACAGATCCATGCAGAACCGCGTCCAACCTTTCCCAGGACCACCCCGCTCCGCGCGGTAATCAGCTATATCGTCGATCTGCCGCTCGGCAAGGGACAACCGATCGCGGCTGGCGTCACGGCGCGCTGAGCGCATGCGTTGATCGCATGACCGCCCTGCGCGGGCTCATCCAGCCCCAACGCCTGGACGTGGCAAGCGATGCGATCGGCGCCGCCGGGCTGGACCTCCGGCCCGGCGCTTCGGGAGTGTGAGGCCGCACTATTGGGAGGAAAGCGCTGTTGTGATTAGTTGTCGGCAAGCGATGCCCGCCCCACCGCCGCAATCACAGAGTCTTCGGGCTCACAGATTCTCCATCCTTCCGGTCGATCTTCTGCTATCATTGTGTCCGGTTACAATGGAGATTCTTGTGCTCGTTGACCTCGCAAACACCACTGTCTTTCGTCGTGTCCACAATCCGAATCCAGCGATCATTGGTGCCCGCCTTGACGAGTTTCTCAGCACTATTGGGGAGCGGGCACAAACGTTCGCTCAGGCGGAATTCTGCGACGTGCGCTTTCGGCTTTACGACGGCTGGTTTGATGCCGAAGGAAACGGGACGCAGCTCTACCGAATGGTTCGGCAGCACATCCGCGAGGCCTATCCGACTCGCCGACGGACCTTCCGGGCATTTGTGGACGTGGCGGAAGGCCCCCTCGCTGCAACTGGGGAGAGACTTCTAGATACCTTTCGAATTCAGGGAGGACTGACCCGGCACCATATTTCCGTCGTAGCAGAGCCCCCCGCTGCCTGCGCGCTGCCAAGAGAATGTCCGCTGGCAGCACTGCGTTCCTGGGTCAAAGGTCGATGTCCAGTTCCGACCTGTTCAGTCCAGTCCGAGGAGGCGGCTTCCTTCCACCAACAGAAGCTCGTCGACACCGCCCTGGTGGCCGACCTCGTCTGGGGAGGGTCACAGGGCACGAAAGTCCTTGTCGTCAGCGATGACGAAGACGTCCTGCCCGGCCTGATCACGGCCCGGGCTTTCGGTGCCACCGTGGGCTGGACCTGCCGCTCCGACCGGCCCCGCGGGGTCTACGCCCCACTAATCGCAAGACATGGAATAGAGTACTTCGTATGCTAGCGACTGCCATACTTGACCAGATCCGGCTAGACATCGCCTCGTTCGCAGACCCGGGTACCGAAGTGGAGATATCTGATCGATCTCTGGTCTGGACGCGCTCCAGAACGCAGGTCACTGTACAGCTGATTAGAAGTGCATCTGGGTTTCCAGATGTTCTCCAGGACGGGCGTCGGTACACTTATACCAGCTTCCTCGCTTCCGAAGCACTGGCCGATCTCAAGGATCTCGCCAAGACGATTTATTCCTCCACGAAGCTTCCAGCCAACTTCGTTCCAGTCTACGCGAAGACCGGGACTGAGAACGGTTCTCAACCAACCGAGGCGGAGGACGCATCCCTACTCATCCTGAAATACACGGTCGACTCCGCGTCGCTGCCGTTGGCAGCGACGCGAGTGCTCTTCGTTCACGGGAACGCTGGCACGGGCAAGACCTCGGCACTACTCCAGGTGACGCGCCTACAAGCTGAACGTTATCTTTCGGGCCAAGCGAAGACTTTGCTCCTTTATCTTGATGCGCAAGGGAAGGGCCTGAGTCAACTCGAAGATGTCATGGCCAGGACTTTGCAGGATCTGCGGGCCAGGTTCACTTACCACTCCGTGGCTGCGCTTGCCCGCCGTCACTGCCTGGTGCCCATTGTCGACGGATTTGACGAACTCATCGGGCCAAGCAGCGCGCGTGAGGCGTTCTCCAACCTGTCTCAGTTCCTCGCGCAACTCGATTGTGAGGGTGCTCTCGTTGCATCATCAAGATCGGCCTTCATCGATTATCGGACTCTTCATGAACGCGCTGCGGAGCTTGCTGCATCACAGAGTCTATCTTACGAAATCCTTCCGCTGGAGGTGCTGCCTTGGGGAGATGAAGCGATCGGGGAATATTGTCAGCAGCGGGCGCCAGGCTCTGAAAATCTGAGGCGCCGAGTCTTTGGAATGATGGCCTCACCTGATGTGGGCCCTCTTGTCCGGAAGCCTTTCTTTCTGACAAAGATCTGCGACCTTCTCGAACAGGGCGATGATATCCGGCCAGATCGCGATATTACACGACAGGTTGTGGACGCGGTCCTCGCGAGGGAGGCATCGAAGCTGCGCGACCAGCGTGGCAAAGAACTGTTGACGCCCCAGCAGCATCGGGCATTCTGTGAAGCGGTAGCGGACGAAATGTGGTCATTGGGAACTCCAGAGCTGGACTTAGGGGCGATCCGCCTCCTAGCGGAGATCATGGCTGAACAGTTCGACCTCAGTCAGCGCGATACCAAGACGCTTATCGACAGATCTGTAGCGCACGGCTTGTTGATCGCAGTGCCCGGTCGGCGCCCGGAGAAACGGGCGTTTGAGCACGAGTTGTTTAAGTTCGAATTTCAGACGGGGAGTTTGGCTGGGTTGCTGAAAGTTGGTAAAGAGGCCAGTCGTGATTACATTCAGCGCGCTGAACTGCCTTTGGAAGTCGTCTCCAGACTGCCGAGTTACGGTGTAGATGATCCGGTATTGGTCGTGCGGGTGCTTTCTGATTTGAGTTGCATCGTCAGGACAGCACTGAACAATCCGTTCTCAGCAACGAACGCGGGATCCCTGGCTTCAGCGTTGATAAGTAACCGCAATGATCTTCCCGATGGTCTCCAGTTGTTTGGGTTCTACCTTCGCTCCCAGGATTTAGGGGCATGCTGCCTCAAAAGGGCCAAGATTCAGAGTTGCATCCTCGAGCGCGTCAGGCTCGATGCCGCAACACTTGAAGAGTGTGATGTGACCGACTCGCAGTTCATAAGCTGCTCCTTTGGTGACGGTACCCGTTGGGACGGAACAGCGGTCGAGGTCGGGCAGTTCTTTGGTGTGTTGCGCACGCACCAAGGAAAATCTGTCGAGGTATACGACCCAAGAGAAATTCAACAACTTCTAGTGGGGACCGGCGCAAAGGTACTTGACAGCGCCGAGGTCGACAGAGAGGCGGTGTTAGACCTTGAGACCCAGACGCGAGTCCGTCTCGTGGAACGCCTTCTAACTCACGCTCGAAATCACTTCTACCTCGTTCCAAGTGAGGACTGGTTCAAGCATAACCTCGGGAATCAACCGGCTTGGAAGGCGGTTGAGGGTTTGCTGAGGCGGCATCGGCTGCTCGAGGAAGTCCGGCTGGCGCAATCAGGTCGCCCGCAGACGTTTCTCCGGCTGACCATGGCACCTGACAAAATTCTCCAGGCTCGTGTGTCAGCGGTCTCGAGGACCCAGACGAACGCTGCTGAGTTCTGGCAAGATCTAATCGGACGCGAGGGCTCGCGTGAATAGGGCCGACTGGCTCGGCCGCGCTCAGTTTGGCGGATGCGGGGCGCCCATCTCGGGAACGGGGCGTTATCGGGATCTACTCGGTGGAGGAGACGTTCGCGCCCTGGCGGCAACTATTCCGCGCGCCAGCTAACGGGAATCCCCTTGTTAGCACTGGCAATAGACTGTGCATTGCTTGAACTGTCGCAGGTCGGCTTTGAGCAGTTGACGGCAGGCCGACCCAGCCCGATTTCGGTCGGATGACGGCTCGACTCGGAAGCTGTCCACTTGGACGGGGAACGTCCTACGCTTCACTGTGCGTGCTGACGGCGCCCGAAGTCCGTACCCAAGAACGACATGAGCTCTCTGCTGCCGATTAGGAACGGGAAACGCGCAAGCGCAGAGCGACTGCGGTTGGGCTCTGTCAGGACCGAGAAGGGGCGGTGCCGTAGCCAACAGATGATTGCAGGCCTGATCAACCGTCCGGAGGCTCGCTAGACCGGCCACCGCAATGCGGGTTGGCGGCGGCAGAGCGTCGCCAGGAGTGGCGACGCGGCACGCTGAGAGCGCGCGCTGCGGGCGCTGGCCGCGCCACTGTCACCCATGTCGCCGGTCTGAAGTGTTACCCATGTCGCCGGTCGGTACCAGAACTGCTCCGCTCCGTCTCGCTCACGGCTGCAACTGCTCCGCTCCCTCACGGTCGCGGCTCGGCTAGTGGGCGGACGTCGTTGACCGAGGAGCACGCGGGGGTCGCCATGCGTCGCCAGGAGTGGCGACGCGGCACGCTCAAGAGCGCGCGCTACGGTCGCGGCTCGGTCTCGATGCTCACCGGTCGCGGCTCGGCTAGGGGGCGGGCGTCGTTGACCGAGCAGGATGACCTCGGAAAGCGAAAAGTGGTGTCTGGCCCCGGTTCTTGTACAGGAAGCTATGCCACGGGCAGCAGGATGACCAGCTCGAGCTGCGGATTGGGGAAGTCCCCGGGTACGTAGGCCGCCAGGTTGCGCGCGCGCAAGACCGCCTCCCAGGCCCCGCCGGACTGGTTCAGGCTGAAGTACTGGAAGTTCAGCTTCACGGGGATGGAGGCGGGGGGCCGGGCGACGTGCGTCAAGGTGATTCCGGGGAGCGCCTGGCGCACCAGATGCTCGATGTGGGTGGCCGAGCAGACCTTGATGAGCTGCGGGGTCTTGTTGATGAGCTCGGCCTCGTTCATCTCCGCCTGGATGGCCAGGTACATCTTGGTGTTCTTCAAGTACTTGTCGTCCGATAGGGCGGCGGCGTAGATGGACGGCTGCACCAGCTTGAGGGGCAGGGAAATGAAGTTGCTGGGAACGACCGTGTCGAGCAGGAAGCGCAGCTTCTCATCCAGGTCCGTGAAGCAGGTTTCCAGCTCGTCGTGATCGTAGGGGGGCAGATCGCGGGGGTGGACCTTCAAGGAGAACGTGGTCAGCGCTCCGGCCAGGGACAGCATGATGCCGTAGAGCCGCTCGGGGTGCCCGCCGCGGGTCTCAAAGATGTGCCGGAACAACGGGAAATGCGTGTTGACGGTGTAGAGCAGCCAGAAGTTGGCGATGTCGGAGGCCGTAAAGTCGGCCAGGCTCTGGTTCTTCTGGCGGCGCATCCCGGCCAGCATGCTGCTCTTGGCCGAAAGGATTTCGACCAGGCGGCGGGCGATGGCCACCAGGTGGTCGCTGGCCGAGATGTCGAGCAGCGGGGGCACAAACCGGGCATCCAGGGCCACGCTCCCCGAGGGGGTGCGGCTGAGGCGGGCGATGCGCAGGGCGGACATGCCCTGGCGGCTCTCCCCCTCCACCAGGAGGCGGAAGTTCTTCTGTGCGACCTGGATGGGTTTCTCGCCGGCGCCGGTATTCTCGTCGCGGACCACGGCCACCTCGGCCAGGTAGCGGGTGTCGGCCGCCTGCCGTCCCATGGAGACGTTCAGGCCGCGCTCGCGGTAGGGCGGGATGGCCAGGTAGACGTCCAGGCTGCTCTGGCCGCCCTCGAAGCACTGCGCGAGGGGTTTGGGAGGGGGCGGCGGGTCGGATTCGGGGATCTCGAACGGCAGGCCGTCGGGGAACAGGCCGGAAGCCGAGGTCAGGGCGAAGGCGTCGCCGGCCAGCGCCTCCTGATTGATGCTCAGGCTGCGGAGGCCCCAGGGACGGTAGTTCAGCGCAGACAGGGTGAACTCGAGCGTGCTCTCGATGAACCGGTCCTGGATCTGGAGGTGCTGCGGCGTCAGGAAAGTCCCTTTCGACCAGATCACCGGCTGGAGGCGCTTCATAGGACTAAACAGTACCAGGATTGGGGGTCGGCGTAAAGGCCGAA
This sequence comes from Bryobacteraceae bacterium, assembly GCA_050008815.1. Lineage (GTDB taxonomy): Bacteria > Acidobacteriota > Terriglobia > Bryobacterales > Bryobacteraceae > JBEKLJ01. The sequence continues at coordinate 5,678 of JBEKLW010000020.1, read as the reverse complement.
GCGGGGGCGAAACTGGCGCCTTGGGGCTCTCGGGCGAATAGTCGAATGAGGTCATTGAAAAGGGGGCGGATCTGGGGTACAACTGACACTGGCCGCGAAATCCGTTTTTTGCTATAGTGGCGCACAACGGACGGGGCCCGGTGCGCCAGGCCCAAGAGTCACCGGAAGGGAGCGTAGATGGCCAAGGAAAGCATACACAAGAAGTTGGAGCGAGTCAGACCTCCGCGCGTACACATCACCTATGACGTCGAAGTCGGGGATGCCATCGAGGTGAAGGAACTGCCCTTTGTCATGGGCGTTCTGGCCGACTTTAGCGGACAGCCCGAGCAGCCGTTGCCGAGGCTGAAAGACCGCAAGTTCGTCGAAGTAACGCCCGACAACTTCGACAGCGTCTTGGAAGCCATGAAGCCCCACCTGTCGTTCGCGGTGGAGAACAAGCTGAGCGAGGATCCGGATGCGGGCAAGCTCAACGTGGACCTGCGCTTCAAGGGCTTACAGGACTTCGAGCCCGAGCAGGTGGCGCGCCAGGTCAAGCCGCTGCGCGATCTGCTGGATCTGCGGACCAGGCTGTCGGACCTGCGCGGGACGCTGCAGGGCAACGACAAGCTGGACGAGATTCTGCAAGAGGTGGTTCGCGACAGCGGCAAGATGGGCAAGCTGAAGGCCGAGCTCGAGAAAGAGAAGGGAGGCCCCCATGCCTGACGCGAAACGCGCTGCCGCACCGAAGGCAGCCGAAGAAAAGGTAGTGGAGAAGAGCCTGCTCGACCAGATCGTGGAAGAGGGCCGGCTGGCGCGGGATTCCCAGGCCCGCGAGCGCGGCAAGGACTTGGTGAAGGAGTTCGTCAGCCAGGTGCTGGAGGGCTCGATCGCCGTCTCCCGGGATACGGAGGCGATGATCAACTCGCGCATCGCGCAGATCGACCATCTGCTGTCGATCCAGTTGAACGAGATCCTGCACAACGAGGCCTTCCAGAAGCTGGAGGCGACCTGGCGCGGGCTGAAGTACCTGCTAGACCAATCGGAAACCAGCGCGATGTTGAAGATCCGGGTGCTGAACTGCTCCAAGCGGGAGCTGCTGCGCGATTTGCAGCGGGCGCCGGAGTTCGACCAAAGCGCGGCCTTCAAGAAGGTCTACGAGGACGAGTACGGGGTCTTCGGCGGCGATCCGTTCGGGGCTCTGATCGGGGACTTCGAGTTCTCCAAGCATCCCGAGGACATCGAGCTGCTGGAGAAGTTGTCGCAGGTGGCGGCGGGGGCGCACGCTCCGTTCCTGAGCGCGGCGTCCGCGGAGCTGCTGAACCTGGAGTCCTACACCCAACTGGACTCGCCGCGGGACCTCTCGAAGATCTTCGACAACACTGAGTATGCCAAGTGGAAGTCGTTCCGCCAGAGCGAGGACTCGCGTTACGTGGGGCTGTGCCTTCCGCATGTGCTGATGCGGCTGCCCTACGGCCGCGAGACCAAGCAGATCGAGGCCTTCAGCTATGAGGAAGGCGTGGATGGGACGGACCATTCCAAGTACTTGTGGGGGAACGCAGCCTACGCCCTGGGGGGGCGGCTGACGCAATCCTTCGCCAGTTATGGGTGGTGCGCGTCGATCCGCGGCGTCGAGGGGGGCGGCCTGGTGGAGGGCCTGCCGGCGCATACCTTCCGCACCGACGAGGGCGACGTGGCGCTGAAGTGCCCGACCGAGATCGCCATCAGCGACCGGCGGGAGAAGGAACTGGCGGACCAGGGATTCGCTCCGCTGGTGCACTGCAAGGGGACCGACTACGCGGCCTTCTTCAGCGTGCAGTCCTGCCAGAAGTCGAAGGTGTACGACAGCGAGGCGGCCAATGCCAACGCCCGGCTGTCGGCGCAACTGCCATACATGCTGGCGGTGTCGCGCTTCGCCCATTACATGAAGACGATCATGCGTGACAAGATCGGCAGCTTCATGTCGCGGGTCGAGTGCGAGCGGTTCCTGAACAAGTGGATCATGCAGTACGTCACCGAGGACGACAACGCCGGCCCGATGACGAAGGCGCAGTATCCGCTGCGCGAGGCGCGGATCGAGGTGGCGGAGGTGGCCGGCAAGCCGGGCGTGTATCGTGCCGTGGCGTTCCTGCGGCCGCACTTCCAGCTCGATGAGCTGACGGTGTCGTTGCGTCTGGTGGCCGACCTGCCGAAGTCCGCCAGGGGCTGACGCCCGAACACACGCCGGCGGACCGGGCGACGGCCCGGCCCGCTGGTCCGGCGCCGGGAAGCGGCGCCAGGGGATGGAGGGCCGGCGTCGAGCCGGCCCGCGAAGGGGCCGGTTGAAGGCCGGCCTGATGGCGACCGACGACGCAAGAGGAGGCTTACGACATGGCTTTGGTTGACTATTTCCTGAAGATCGACGGCATTCAGGGCGAGAGCCAGGATAGCAAGCATAAGAACGAGATCGAGATCGAGTCGTTTTCCTGGGGCGCGAACCAGACCGGCACCGCCTCGCACGGCGGCGGCATGGGCGCCGGCCGGGTCCAGATGCAGGACTTTCACTTCGTCATGAGGGTGAACAAGGCCAGCCCGAAACTGATGCTGTGCTGCGCCAACGGCGAACACGTCAAGAACGCCATTCTGACTTGCCGCAAGGCCGGGAAGGAACAGCAGGAATACTTGAAGGTCACCTTCACGGACATGCTGGTGTCCAGCTATCAGACTGGCGGCTCCGGCGGCGCCGATGTGATCCCGCTGGACCAGATTTCGCTGAATTTCACCAAGGTCGAGATCGAGTACAAGGAGCAGAAGCCGGACGGCACGCTCGGCGGCGCGATCAAGGCCTACTACGACATGAAGCAGCAGATTCACGGGTAGCTCGACAGCGGCTCGTGGCTGGTGGCGCGCGGCCGGCGGCGCGGCCGCAGGGCGGTGAGGTGTCCGTGCCTGCGGTCCGTTCCAAGTGCCACAGGCCACACGCCACGAGCCTCTTGAGGGGCATATGACTCCGAAAGAACTCCTGCAGGCCGGCCGGCTGACGGAGGCCGTGACGGCCCTGAGCGCCGAGTTGCGCGACAATCCCTCCGACATCAAACGCCGGGTGTTTCTGTTCGAGCTGCTGAGCTTCACGGGCGACTACGAGCGCGCCGAGAAGCATCTCCGGCTGCTGGGCGAGGCGGGCCCGCAGGCCGAGATGGCGGTGCTGCTCTATCGCGGCGTCCTGGCCGCGGAGCGCGCCCGGCAGGAAACCTTCTCCAAGCGCGAATACGCGCTCATGGGACCGCGGGAGGCGACGGCCTTCACCGGCATGCTGAACGGCCAGCCGTTCCAGATGCTGGCGGACGCCGATCCGAGGATCGGGCCGCGGCTGGAAACGTTCTCGGCGGGCAGCTACTTGTGGCTCCCGTTTGCGCACCTGGCCTCGATCGAAATCGAGCCTCCACGGCGTCTGCGCGACCTGTTGTGGATCCCCGCCAAGGTGCGGACCGGCCCGGCGCTCCAAGCCATGGAACTGGGTGAGGTGCTGATTCCGGCGCTGTCTCCGCTCTCCTGGAAGCATTCCGACGATCAGGTTCGGCTCGGTCGCGAGACGGTCTGGGAGGAGGAGGAGGACGGAGAAGAGGTTCCATACGGGCAGAAGATGCTGCTGGTGGACGGCGAGGAGGTCCCCCTGCTGGAAGTGAGGAAGCTGGAGATCGTCGTCCAGCCGGCCGCCGAATCGGCCCAGCCCAACTGATCATGCCGCTCCGCGACGACCTGCTCAATCCGATTCCGGGATCAAACCCAAGCGGCCAGAACCTGCGCTACGCACCGGTCTATGACCAGTTGAAGGAGGCGCGGAGGGAGGACGACGAAGTCGCGCAGGGAGAGTGGCGGCACGAGCTGAAGAAGGCGGATTGGGTCCTGGTCCTCAAACTGGCCGGCGAAGCGCTCGCCAAGAAGAGCAAGGACCTGCAGATCGCCGCGTGGCTGACCGAGGGGCTGCTGCGGCGGGAGGGCTATGCGGGACTGAAGGCGGGGCTCGACCTGAGCCGGGGCCTGCTCGAGAACTTCTGGGACACGCTGTACCCGGAGATCGAAGACGGCGACCTAGAGATGCGCGCCACGCCGCTGGACTGGCTGGGCTCGCGCCTGGACGAGGCCGTCAGGCGGGTGCCGCTGACGCGCGGCGGCATCGACTGGTTCCGGTACAAGGAGTCGCGCTCGGTTTCCTCCGAGGCCGATGCGGCCGGCAACGACTCCAAGCTGAACGCGCGGACGACGGCCATCGAAGAGGGCAAACTCACCCCCGAGCAGTTCGATCAGGACTTCCACGCGACGCCGGAGGCGTTCTACCTCCAGGCCACCGCGGATCTGGACGGCTGCCTGGAGTCGCTGGAGGCGTTGAACGGAGTCTCGGAGGAGAAGTTCACCGAGTACGCTCCCAACCTGGGCGGGCTGCGCAAGACGCTGGAGGAGGTCAAGCAGGCGATTCATATCCTGCTGGTGAGGAAGCGCGAGCAGGAGTCGGGCGCTGAGACCTCCGCGGCGGCGGGAGAGGCCGCAGCCGAGGGCGGCTTCGAGCCGGCTGCAGCCGCGGCGGGGGGCGGGGCCGCCCAGAGGCGAGCGGGAAAGAGGCCGCCGGGGGCCGAGCCGGCGGACCGCGACGACGCCTTGGATCGGGTGGCGGCGGTGGTGCGGTGGTTGCGGCAGCAGGATGCTTCGAACCCGGCGCCGTACCTGTTGCTGCGCGGCTTGAGGTGGGGCGAGCTGCGCGCGGCGGGCGAGGGGTACGACCCGGATCCGTCTCTGCTGGAGCCGCCGCCGGCGGGCGCGCGGCAGGAGCTCAAGCGCCTGGCCGGAGAAGGCGACTGGGCGCAGGTGCTGGAGGCGGCCGAGACGGCGATGGAGTCCCCGGGCGGGCGGGCCTGGTTGGACCTGCAGCGCTACGCGGTGAACGCCTGCGACAACCTGGGCTACTACGCCGCCGCCTGGGCGATCAAGTCCGAGCTGAGAGCGCTGCTGGCGGACGTGCCGAAGCTGCTGGAGCAGACGCTGGCCGACGACACACCCACGGCCAACGCCGAGACGCGGGCCTGGGTGAAGGAGTTCGCGGGCAGCGCTGGCGCGGCGCCCGCGGAGAGCTTCTACGCCCCGCCGCCGCGCGCCGAGCCGGCAGGCGGCGAGGAGTCGCTGGGTGCGGAGGCGCCGCCGGATGCCTACGAGCTGGCCATGGCCGCGGCGCGCTCGGGCCGCCCCCAGGAAGCGGTGGAGATCCTGAGCCGCGAAGCCGCCCAGGAGAGCTCGGGCCGCGGCCGGTTCCAGCGCAAAGTGCAACTGGCGCAGGTCTGTTTGGCCGCCGGGCGCGAAACGCTGGCGCTGCCGATCCTGCAAGAGCTGGCGCAGGAGATGGATCGGCGCGGGCTGGAGGGGTGGGAACCGCCGGAGGCGCTGGCGCACGCGCTAGGGTTGCTGTACCGCTGCATGGAGAAGACCGGCCTGAGCACGGAGGAGAAACAGAAGGTCTACGGCCGAATCTGCCGGCTCGATGCTATGCAAGCGCTGGCGCTCGCGAGGTAGCCGATGGCGCGCGCGCCGGAACCGAACGTTACGCTGTCGGTTCTCGATCGCCTGATCGACAACGACCTCAAGAGCCGGACCGACGCGCCGTTGACCCGCGCGCAGTCGGTGCGCCAGTTCAAGAGCGCGCTGAAGCGGGACCTGGAGTGGCTGCTGAACAC
>JBEKLW010000002.1:0-19311 GCA_050008815.1 Bryobacteraceae bacterium | reverse complement strand
ACGGGGTGAGCCCGCAGGCGTACTTGAACAGTACGTCGAGGACTCACCCCGAGCGCAACGCAGAAGATGCCGGCCTCCCGCAAGCCGCAGCCGAAGGCGTGTGAGAAGATCGGGCTAGAGGGAGGCCTGTCAGGCGGCACCGGGTCATGGCCTGCCAGCCCGCTAAGCTGGCATTCAAGGGCGGAGAAGTCCTTTGGGAACAATCAATTGGCAACCAATGGCTCCAATAGCGGAGAGATCATGCAGTCGGAATCTCAGCTAAGCGCTTGAAAACATGGAGCGGGAGACGGGACTCGAACCCGCGACGTCCAGCTTGGGAAAACGGCCTTCGATTGAAAACAGAGAACTTAGGCGTCTAAGGCGCTGAATCGAGGCCCTTAGAATCAATGACTTACCTTCACTCCTTTTCGAATCGGCCCTTAATGGAGTGTTAGTGGAGTGAAGAATCGGTGGCCGTCAGGTTGGTCCGGCTTCAGCTACGATACCGTCGATCACGGCGGCGGCGCGAGTTGGATCAAGAAGAAAGAGGTAACGAGGATGCGCGATCACGTAATCGAATTCGAAACCGTGTTGTGTTCGCCCACTCAGCCTGGCCCACTTTGATACTCGGGCTGGCCCATCCTAAGCTACTGATTCCTGGTGAGGCCGGGTCGGACCCTCTAATCCCCCCTTTCCCTCATCTCAGGAATTCGCTCAGAACGGCCCGGAGCGGTCAAAGGGCGCGCCAATATGGCGCGGCGAAGCGAACCCTTGAGGGCGAGGACCGTTCTGGAAGCTGGGAATTGAGGGAAAGGGGGGGGCCAACGGAGAGGATCAAAGTGGGCCAAATTGGGCGAGCGAAATCACGTGTGGACGTGAATCGAAGAACCATTTGCGCTCGGGGGGAAACGAATCAAGAAAAGTGGCGCGATCCTGAGGTTCATACATTTCGACCGCCACCAGTCGCCTCTCACGCAACGGCCCCTGGTCAATCACTGCCCCACCGCCTATGAAGTCAAACACTTGCGTGTTTGCCTCAAAGCCCCAGCTCTCGAATCTTCGTCTCCGCCAGTTGTTCTCGGCGCGCGTCGTGCGGAGGCTCTGCGCCACTAGGCTTTGCTTTCGGCACGGACAGCTCATTAGGAGGTCGTCGGCCTTCTGATCTGCCCGCAATCTGACAAGGCCCGCAGATGGAGATCAAGACCGGTCTTACTTCCAGATCTGCCACCACTTCTTCCGACGCGATGCTCTCGCTTTTCGCAGGAGATCGTCCACGTTCACCCGGTACCCTGGTTCGAGAACCCGCGCCTGGGCGCAATCGTGGCAAAGGCTTCGCATAGAGCCATCCGGTTCAAAGACGCCCCAAAGAGAGTCTACTCGTCTTCCACACCCGGGACAGGTTTGTGGTTTCAGCTTCTTTCCCGTCGCGCATCCGATACAGCCGAACGACATGGATCCATCGGTCGCTCGGAAGGCGTACACCTCCTGCATTTCTCGCCCGCACTGCGGACAGCGGCTCATGATCACTCTCCTTCGCGATCGGAACAATTGCCAGAAGACGAGGTCATGGACCTTGCGCTAGGGCGAACGAGGCAAAATACCTGACGAGTCTGCGCAAAATGCGATATTAGTCGTCTCCTGGGCGCGGTATCCTTCCAAATATCGCTCCCCGGTTGGCCGCTTGTCAAGCCAGTTTCGCTGTTTGCAGCAGGATAAAGACACAAAGCAGGTCGGCTGACGCCTCAGGCAGTCGCGTGAGGCGGATACATTCGTGATGAGTGTTCCAAGGTATCGCGAGATCTGCCAAATCGATGGAGGCGGGGCTGTGTGCCGAGGTTGCGCGTCGTGGGGCCGCGGAATTCGACCGTTTCCCGCATGGGACTCGTCCGTGGTTCTCAGGGCTGCAGAAACGCAGCGTCGACCGCGTACCCCGCTCATCGTCCACGATGAGTCTGGGGCCGGCCACTCCTTGGCGGGTTGGTCTCCACCACAGCCTGTCTCCGCTTTACCGGCCGATTCCTACGCTGCACCGTTCGGGCGAAGCCGCCGACTGCCACCTCGCCGGGGCAGTTCCCAATCGGCCTTGGCCGCAACTCCTGACACCGATCCTGCCAGTACCTCCACGCCACTTCAATGTCGAGTTTTCCAGGAGGGAAAACGCTCGGAATCAGACGGATTGTCCGTTTCTCCGATATGATGATAATTAGGGATTGTTTGTCCCGACTTGCAGCCTATGGAGAGCATCTGGAGGTGTGTGCAGCGGCAAACAGCAATGCGGCCAACATGTCGTCTGCTCATCCTTGCCAGAACTTGGACTCTGTAGTGCAGCCAGTTGCCGTTGCAGAGCGCTGGAAACCGACATGTGTTGGGCGTCAGAGGAATGGCCGGAACCGCTTCGGGTGCTGCTCGATCACGTGGCACCGGGCCAACCACGAGAGCCCGCCGTGCTGCTGCAGGAAATCGGCTCCTACTTCGCGTCGTCACTGCGTGCAGAGCCGTTGCTCCCGCATCAGTCAACCAACGTCCCGAAACTTTTGTTTCGTACCAAGGCGGACCGTCTCACATTTGCGACGTCGATGTGCGCTGCTGGAGATGGAGGGGGGTACATCAGCACGGCAAACCGAGCTGCGATAGACATCCTGAGCTCGTTGGCCATGCTAATATCCCGCTCCATTCAACTCCGGGAGGGGTCAACATTCTACGCGCCGGACCAGGCACGCGCGGAAGGCACAGCGCATTTCATCCGCAGCGCTCTCCTCCAAACCGAGCCTGATGTCTCATTCACGCCCCCGCCGGAAGATGAGCCGTTTTCAGCCCAAGGCCAGTTGCGGGGCATGCTTGCAGATGGTCTGATCGGCTTCCTCGTCGGCCGCGAGATCGCGCGGTGTATTCACCTGGATGTGGAAATGAAGGCGGCTTCGCCTGCCGATGATCTGCCGGATAGCACTCGTTCCAGTTGGCCAGAGGAGTTCAAGCTGGACCTGGTCGCCGAGGCTCTGTGCAGGAGAAGGCTGATGCGGTTGGCGATGGCCATATCTTCGATGCTCGGCCGCCCGGACGCGGCTGTTCAGACCGCAGGCATGGGTGGGCAGGTGACGGCGATGATGTCCGCACTGAGTTTCCTCATCATGGCTTCCCTCACAGAGAGGGCAACGGGCGACGTCTGGGCGGCATCGCGCGCTCGTCCTCCAGCGCTATTGCGGCTTGCGTCTCTGTGGAGGAGCTACGAGATGCAAGGGGGCGAGGGAGTACGATGGCTGCGCGCAAACCGCTTTGATGCGCCGATGCAATGTGTTGAACACCTTATGCCGCTGGTCTGCGCGGTCGGATCCACAACCTGTGCACAAAGGACAATCAAGGAGTTCCAGGACTCGGTTTTCCTCTCGGCGTTTGCTGTGCCTGTGAAGACCGCGATCGCAGAACTCGAAGGGATGATGCTGGATCTGCGAACCGGGCACATCGAGACGGGCCTACAACCCGGAAGTGTTCTTCGGAGCTGGTGGAAGTCGCCGGCCGAAATTCTCATGCAGGCGATCCGAGACGCGGTCCTGACCGTTTCCGAAGGAGAGGAAGCAATCGGTTCCAGCATTCAGATTCTGAGGCGGCTGCTAAGCGCCTATTAGCGCCCCACTCCAGACAGGTGATGACAGTGGCCACTGAGTCTTCGAGGATAGCCGAGATTCCCTGGGCGCACATCGAGCGCTTGGAGGCAGCCGGAGATTGGACGGGCCTGGTTCGCTGCTGGCTGGCCAACCGTCTGGATCCTTCGATCCTTCAGCGCGCCCTGGCGGTTCTCAATGTGCGGGCGACGCAGGACTCGTGGTATAGCGAAATTGCGCGGTACGTTTCCGGACTCGACGCCGCCAGCGCCCGGAGTGCCGTGCCTATCTCAGCGGAACTCCGTGCCCGGTGCAATCCTGACGAACTGCTCACGATGTCGTTGGTTGCGTTGTATCCGCACGTTCTTACGTGCCACCTCGCCGAGGCTGCACACAGCGTCTTGCGTCCGAAACTGCTCACTGGCGGACTGGACGCGGCAAAGCAGGCATCGATTCTGGCCAGGATGCTCAACGATCTGGATCTGGCAGCGTTCTGCTGCGATGCGAGCGCCCATGCGCTGCTACTTCTGGGGAGACTCCAGGAGGCCCGGGACGCGATGCTTGAGGCAGTTGACATATGTCGTCAACTGTGTTCCCGCGATCCTGAGACCTATTCGATCCGTCTCTGGATGGCACTCGACAATCTTGCCGTCCTCTATGAAAGGACCGGCCCAGTGGATCAGTGTTGCGCCTGCCGGGCGGAGAGCGCCGAGATTCTGGCACCGCTCGCAACAACAGATCCGTTGACCTATGGAGCTGAGTTGCTGCCGCGTCTCGGTCTTCTGGGAAACCTGCAATTCCGCATGGGGCACTTCGATGACGCCTGTGTGACTTTCGAACGCGCCCTTGAATGTGCCAGGCGATTGAACGCGCTCGACGCTGCGGCGTACAACCCTCTCTATCTGCAAGCGCTGTACGACGTCAGCTGCACATACTTGGAGATGAAACGCCTTCCATCGGCCCACGCCTGCCTGGTGGAAGCGACAACGTGCTTAGAAGCCTTGAACGAAAGCGCGCCAAATGTTGACGCGCAGGTTCGCGCAGGCAAGATATGGAACGGGCTCGGAGTCGTCCTGACTGACATGGAGCGCTTGCCGGAAGCGCGTGATGCCCTCCGCCACGCGCTTCGCATTCGCAGGCGTCTGTACGAGCGAGATGGATCCTTCAAGGACGATCTCGCGATGACTCTGCAGAACATGACTCGGATCGAGGGCAAACTGGAAGGCGTTCAGGCCGCGGGCCTGGTGGAAGCTGAGCTATGGGATCTTGAGCGCGAGTGGGGCGGCGCGATTCCGCGGTTAAGGGCGGAATTCGTGGGCGCCGCCGCGGATTGTCCGCCGTGGGTTGTGCATTTTCGGAAGTTCTTCTGCCTACGTCACATCGCGGATCTTGATGCGGCGATTCGAGCCTGTCCAGATGAGGAGATTCGCAGGGTCTTGGGCCACCCCGCCGTCATGATGGGTTCTGCACCGGAGTCCGGCCTGCAGGATCTCGCCAACCATCTCGCAGGGCAGCGGCGTATTGCCGAAGCAGTCTCCCTGTCCTGTCTTTCCGGCCTGGGAGAACTGACGAAAACCTACTTTCGCGAATTCGAGCCGCTCTTGCGAACGCGCGGGGTGGATACCATCGGGGTGATCAACCTCGTCGCTGCTTGTGAGGCCGTTGGCTTCCATGAAAGCGCAGCGTACATGCTCTACAGTCTCGGCAAGTACCACGCGCAGCGAGGTGAGAGCTCGCGCGCAGAACAGTTGCTGAGACGCGCGTGGGCCGACTTCCAGAGTCTTCCCCAAGCCGAAGCCCGCGAGTTTGCGACCGTTTCTGCCTCCATCCTGAACAGCCTGGGAGCCGTGTTGAGAGTCTTGCGTGAATTTGGTGAAGCCGAGGCTGTGCTCGTTCAGGCCATCGAGATGCGACGTGGATTGCTGCGAACCGAAATCTCCGATGAGGACGAATACCTTGCTAACGCTTTGTCGAACCTCGCCAAAGTCGCTGGGGAACGAGGCGAAGTGGCGTTGGCCCGGCAATCCATCGATGAAGCGCTTGCCATCTATCGTAGGCTGTCCAGCGAACGTCACGGAATCAGGCCTCTTGAGGCCCGCTCGCTCACTGCCCTTGGCGCTGTCGAAAAACACGAGGGAGACATACATGCCGCGGTCGAGTCGTTTCGCGAGGCGTCGGCGATCCTGCGTCAGCTACACGCCGAAGAAGCTCACCTCGCCGAGGAAGGGCTGCCAACCGGGGCTTATCGTTGCGACCTAGCCGTCTCCCTCTCGAACTGGGCGACCGCCCTTATGGAGTGTGGTCAGACCGGCCAAGCCGTGAAACTCGTCGAAGAGTCGCTAGGACTGTTTGAGGGCATGCAACCAGGAGTCCAATACGATGCAGCATTAGCTCACGCCTCCGTGCTGAGTCATTACGGCGACCTACTGTTGGACCTGGGGCGCACCGAGGCGGCTTGTCAGGCATACCGCAATTCCGTGCTGTTGGCGGAGACACAGGAAGGGAGTGGAGTAGAGCGTTACTTGTTCAAAGGGAGTGTGGCTTCGGCCTACTCCCATATCCTGTACGATGAGCTTTGCTCGAACAATGAGCAAGGCGTGTTCAGATGTTTGGCGGCCCTGCGCGAAGGCGATTTCACCGCACTGGCCACGCCTTCAGCGGACGATTTCGACGCGGCCTTCGAGACGCTTGCACAAAAGCGGGAAGGCCTGGGTCGTCAGATAAGGATTTTGATCGCGGAATCTCTGCCTGGCGACCGCGTGCTGCTCGCCTTGATGACGCCGGATAAGAAGCGATTGGAATGCCACGTGTCGCGGAATCTCGGTCCCGCGGCGCGCCGACTGTTCGATGCGGTCGCCAAGACTCTCATGCCTGCTACCGAGGCGGAACAAACGGATCCGATCCGGACCGTCAGAGACCTCGGAGTGGAGGCCTGGTCTGTTTTGCCAGAGCTGATTCGAGAAACGCTTTCGTCGGGTTTTGCGGGAGACGTATTGATTAGCGGCGACGCGTTTTGGGCTGAATTCCCCTGGGAAGGCCTGTACGATCAGGTTGGAGGCGGTTGGGTCGGTCTCCACAGACCTCTCAGCCGCTGGACCGCAATCTCGGCCGCAGGGCTGCGGGGACTGCGCCGTTCCAGCTTCGGCAAGGGCTGGCCGGTGGCAGCTGTGTTTTGTCCTTGGGATGCCGTCTCTCACTTGAAGTTGCCAACGGCCCGAACCGAGGCAGAACAAGTGGCTGATGCGCTCCGTCGCATGGGGTATGAGCTTCTTGGCGGTGGCGCGATTGTCGGAAGGGCCGCCACGAAGGCGTCTCTGTTCGAGGCGCTTCGCAAGCAGCCCAGCGTGGTTCATTACGCCGGGCATGGGGACGTTCGCAACGATGAAGAGGTGCTGATATTTGCGGAGGCTGACGGTGCCGGATGGGATTGTTGCGGCCCGGCCGATTTCGCGCTGCACAAGGATCAGTCGCGGATCAAGGGCTCCTTGCTTGAGTATGGCCCCCTGGTCGTGCTGAATGCTTGCTATGCTGGACGGGTCCGTGAATACGGTGGGAAGCGCGAAGACTTGGTGTCGCTGTTGATCGCGGAGGGCGCGAACGGAGTGGTGGCGTGCCCGCTTCAGCTCGATGATATGATGGGGAACCTGTTTGGCTCCTCACTTTACACTCCGGCTGCTGGCACCATGGCGGACCATTTCCTTGCCAGCCGCTGTCGAGTGGAGCGACTATTCGCCGAGCGGGATCCCAAGGTGTGGCCGCTTTGGATGCTGTTTCACTACCATGGCAATCCCTACGCGGTTCTCCCCTGAGGAGAAGATGGCTAACATGTTTCCATGGAGTTCGCAATGAATGTGCGGGTACAGATCATCGTACATGGCCTGGACGGCGAAAGGGTGCGTGCGCGGCTGACCGCACTTCATGGTTTGGACGAGGGTGCGATCAACGTCGAGGAATCACCAAGGAGGGCTATCCGTAGCCTGGATCCAGCCGTGCTTGTGGCTGTGGTTGGAGCGGCGGGAACGGCTCTTGGATCGCTGGTTACGAGCTTACTGACATTGGCCAGAGAGCGAAAAGCTAGAACAATCTCGGTGACCTCCGGCGGCACCACCGTGAGCATGCGGGAAGATGCGTCCCTCGAGCAAATCCAACGCATTCTTGAAGTGATCCGAGATCACCAAGGTGCCAGAATCGTCATCGACCCGAACGCCTGATCCTGCAGTCCGCGACCAGTGGGCGAAGGCGAATCTTGTCGGACGGCGGCACCACTAGGTAGAGCGAAACGGGCCGTTCGTGGTTCACAAGGGCACCGAGTCTGAAGTCCCTGCCCGGTGTGCCCAAGCTCACGCACTCGGCAATGGGCCCGCGGGGCAGACTGCCCGGAGCGCTAATGTCAGCCGGAGCACGGTCCACGAATGCTTGGCCCGCGCACTACCCGTCGGTCTCACCTGCCCGACCCGAACAGCCTGGAGTAGACGCCCCTCTCGCCGGTCCACTCGCACAGCTTCAGCGCCGCGAGCTTCGCCTCCTCGATGGCCCGCTCGATCCGGTCCTCATCGCGCCAGTGCAATTCCTCCCGCGGGTCGTTGAACGTGGGGATCGGGTTCGAGTGCCGTATGGCGTAGCGCTTGTAAGTGCGGCCGATCGCCTCGCTCAACAGGTTGTCGAGCAGTGCCGTGCGGGCTGTCGCTGATCATGTGCCGGGTGAGGTTCTTGAGGAACGCGATCTTGTCCTTCCCCGACGCCGCCATGCCCGGAGGCAGGCTCGCCACTCGTTGAGGCACCGAGGACGTGCCTGCCACTGGGACAGAGCATGAAGTCGGAAGGCCCCAGGCGCCGCCTGCGGCGGTAGAGTCGTCTTGGAGCTAGACGACGATCGAATGTCGGCTTGTGCAGTTGGCATTCGCCAGTCCGATGAGCTTCCGGACCAAGCAGTTACGGGTGCCTCGCACCTGCAGCACTCCGTTAGCGAAGGCGCGCCGCGAGTGATTTCCAGGCTAAGTTGTTGATTCGATGGAGCGGGAGACGGGACTCGAACCCGCGACGTCCAGCTTGGGAAGCTGGCATTCTACCACTGAATTACTCCCGCCCACGAGCGGAATCAGCTATTTGGCTGATTATAAAAGACTTCTTCGACCCGCGAGCGAGTCTCCAAAGTCACTCTTCTCTCCCAATTTTACCCCGTTTGCCCCGAGAGTGGCCACCAAAATGGACACCAGGCCCGGCCTGATGAGGTGGACTCGCGGCGGCGTCGTTTGGCGTCCACTCTTGGTGTCCATTTGGCGTCCAAAGCCCGTTCCAGCTCTGCACCACAGGACCGCCGATCCGAAGCTGTGCCGATGAACCACGGCGCAGCCGGCGCCCAGCGCTCGGTCAACCCAGGCCGCGCCGGGGAGCACCGATCACCGCGCTACTTGGACGGTCTTTTGCAGCCGCACGTCGGCCGAGGAGCTTCCAACCACGATGCGAATGGGCTCCTCCTCCACTTCAAAGCGGCCTTGCCCTGCATTCCACCAGGCCAGCGACTCCGCCTTCAGCGGAATCCGCACGGTCCGCGTTTCGTTGGGGGCCAGCGTGACGCGCTGGAATCCCCTCAGCTCCTTGCGGGGCCGTTCCACTCTCGACTGCGGGTGCTCTACGTAGAGCTGAACCACTTCATCCCCGCGCCGCCGGCCCGTGTTCTTCACATCGACACTGACCGTGATGCCGCCATTCATCGGCAGCCGCGCGGAACTGAACCGCAGCTTGGAATACTGAAAGGTTGTATAGCTCAGGCCGTAGCCGAACGGATAGAGCGGCTCCCCCTTGAAGTACATGTAGGTGCGGCCGTGGCGGATATCGTAGTCCATCATCGGCGGCAGTTGCTCAAGCGACCTCGGCCAGGTCTGATTCAGACGGCCGGCCGGATTGTAGTCGCCGAACAGCACGTCAGCCAGGGCGGTTCCCTGCTCCTGGGCGGCGTGCGTCATGTGCAGGATGGCCGGCACGTTCTGCTGAGTCCAGTTGATCGCATACGGAAAGCTCGATACGAGCACCACGACGGTCCTCGGATTGGCCGCGTACACCTGCCTGATCAGTTCTTCCTGAGACAGGTCGATGGACTCTCTGTCGCGCCCTTCTCTGCCTTCGCCGCGATCCGCGCAGGGCTTGCTCGACACGTCCGGGTTGAATATTTCCCCCGCGTCGGTCGCCCCGCACATGGGGTGATTGCCAACGACGACGACCGCGATATCAGAAGACCTCGCTGCCTTCACGGCCGCGTCGTTTTCGTTGCTGGCGGCGTAATTGATGGCGATCCCGGGTCCCACCTTGTTCTTGATTCCCTGGAGCGGCATGATAGCGTAAGAGTACGGGCCGCCATACAGATCGACCAGAACCTCGCCGGCCCGAGGGCCAATCACGGCGATCGACTTGATGGTGCTCCGGTTCAGTGGCAGGAAGCCGCTGGCGTTCTTCAGAAGTACGACGGACTCGCGTGCCACATCCAGCGCGACACTCTTATGCTTCTCGGTTGTCCAAGGTTCGGGCTCGCCAGCGCTCCCGATGCCGGAATAGGGGACCATTGAGGGCGGGTCCAGCAAGCCCAGCCGGATGACGGTCCTGAACTTGCCCCGGAGAACCGCATCAATGTCCGCCTCGGTGAGCAGGCCGTCCTTCATTCCAAGCCTTACCTGCTGCGGGATGTCGACGAAGAACGAGAGTATCTGGCCGATGCCGGCCCTGATGGCTGCCGCCGTCGCCTGCGCCTGGGTCTTGAAGTACTTATGGTTGGTGACCATCAGGGACACCGCCAGGGCATCGGAAGAGACGATTCCGTCTGCTCCCCACTCCTTCACCGCCAGGCTCTTCAGGATGGGATTCACCGTCATCGGAACGTGGTTCAAGGCGTTATAGGAGGCCATGAACGACCTCGCACCCCCTTCGACGAATCCCATCCGGAACGGCACCGAGTAGTACTCCCGCAACAACCGTTCATCGAGATCGGAAGAAGATCCCCCGCGGGTCGTCTCATTGCTGTTGGCGAGAAAGTGCTTGAGCAGGGAGGCCGCCTGCCAGTACCTCGGGTCGTCACCCTGCATTCCCCGGATGAAGGCGACGGACATGGTTCCGACGAAGAACGGGTCCTCGCCATAACTCTCCTCATTCCTTCCCCAGCGCGGATCCCGAGCCAGATCCGCGTTGGGTCCCCAGACCACCAATACCTTTTGCCCGTACTTGCCGCTTTGGTGAATGTATCGTGCTTCGTAGCCCTGTACCGCGCCAGCGCGGCGAATGAGTTCCGGATCCCAGGTCTCCGCCATCCCGATAACCTGGGCAAAGGTGGTGGTCGGAATAGCCTTCATGCCAAACTGCTGCTTGCGAACCAGGCCATGCAGACCCTCCGACCAGCCTGCTTCCGGAATGCCAAGGCGAGGCACGCTGGTACCCGTAAGCAGGCACCCGATCTTCTCATCCAGCGTCATCAGCGACAAGATGTTGTCGACCCGCTGCTCCAGCGGCAGGCCGGGGTCCTGGAACGGGTATTGATTCTGACCGCACAGCGGGGCGATCCCGCAGGCAACAACAAGCGGAATGATCGTTCGAAAGTACCGTCGGGTGTTCATCGTTCGCTCCTTCTCCTGGGTTCCATGCCGGGCAGCAATCGGCAACCATCGTATCACTTCACCCTCTTGACAGTTTCAACAGCGGTGCTGCAGGGGGGCGGCTTGCGTCCGGTTGCCGCCGGTCGCTCCGCCAGAGCAGCCCCGCCGCTCACAGCTTGGCACCCCGCGCAGCTTGGCCCGGGTGGAGAAACGTCTTGGGAAGCTCTCCCCGGCCGCAGAGGTTGCAGGACTGGTGATCAAGCCTCCCGAGTGCCCCCGAAACCTGACGGCTGAGGGCTCCCTACCGCAAGTTGTACTTCTTCATCTTGTAGCGCAGGGTGTCGCGGGTGATGCGGAGCAGGCGCGCGGCTTGCGTCTGGTTGCGGCCGGTCTTCTCCAGCGCCTTGGCCAGCAGCAGGCGCTCGTTGTCGACCAGCGACAGCCCGCCGTCCGGGATCTGGACGAGCGGCTC
The DNA here is from genome assembly GCA_050008815.1 of Bryobacteraceae bacterium. Classification (GTDB taxonomy): domain Bacteria; phylum Acidobacteriota; class Terriglobia; order Bryobacterales; family Bryobacteraceae; genus JBEKLJ01. The sequence goes on along the minus strand of JBEKLW010000002.1, from coordinate 7,681 downwards.
GCCCGCCGCGGCCGCCGCCGGCCCCGCGCGCGCGATGGCGATCGGCAGGCTAGGCGGCGCGATCAGCGAGGATTCCTCCAGAATCATCGCCCGCTCGATGGCGTTGCGCAGCTCACGGACGTTGCCGGGCCAGTCGTGCGCCAGCAGCAGCTCCTCGGCCTCCGGCGACAGCCCCTCGATGCGCCGCTTGAACTTCCGGTTGTAATGCTCGATGAAGAACCGGGCCAGCGGGACCAGGTCCTCGGTCCGCTCGCGCAGGGGTGGGATGACGATCTGGATGACGTTCAGACGGAAGTACAGGTCCTGGCGGAAGGCGCCCTCTTTGACCGCCTCGCGCAGGTTCTTGTTCGTGGCGGCGACGAAGCGCAGGTCCACGTGGATGTCCTTCAGGCCACCCAGGCGGTGGAAGCACTGCTCTTCCAGGACCCGCAGGAGCTTGGCCTGGACCGTCAGCGGGATTTCCCCGATCTCGTCCAGGAACAGCGTGCCCTTGTCGGCCAGCTCGAACAGCCCGCGCTTCTGCGACCGCGCGTCGGTGAACGCACCCTTTTCGTAGCCGAACAGTTCGCTTTCGAGCAGCGTCTCGGGTATCGCCGCGCAGTTGATGGCGATGAATGGCTCGGCCTGCCGCGCGCTCTCGTAGTGCAGCGTCTTGGCGATCAGGTCCTTGCCGGTGCCATTCTCGCCCTCCAGCAGGATCGTGGTGGCCTCGCTGGCGGCGACCTTCCGCACGAAGCTCAGCACCTCCTGCATGGCCGGCGACTCGGCAATCACCTCGCGCTTCATGGGGGCCACTTCTTCGGTGATGTCCTTGATCGTGGCCGCCACGCCCTCCACTTGGCCGCCATCGCTGAGAACCTGCGATGTGCGCATCAGGACCAGCCGCTCGCGCCCGTCCTCGGTGTGCATGCGGACGGTGGCGTGGGCCAGGGCCGAAGTGGAGGTCAAGCCCTCCACAAAGCCGCAAGAAGGCTCGCAAACACTGCATCGAAAGACGTCGCGGCAGTGACGCCCAACCGTCTCCTCGGCGCTCATCCCAAAGAGCCTCTCGGCGGCGCGGTTCATCCCCGTGATGAGGTGATCGTTGTCGTATAGCACCAGCGCGTCCGAGAGCTGGTCGAAGACCGCCTCCAGGACGTGGGCCTGTTGCCACCGTGGCGATAGCCTTGGCATGTGGGTGCTGCTCATTCTGCTGAGGAGGGACGCTTTCATTCTACCGCAATGGGTGGGTGATTTCACCCAACCATGGAGACGGGCTGTCGGCCACCCCGGAGACGGACCGGCCATGGCGCCCGTTTGGGTCAGCTTACGCACCCAACCGCCAACTGGGGCTTTTACCACCCCGGCCAGGCAGTGCTGAAGCGCACGGGAAGGCCACAACGTCATACAATGATTCGAACGAGATACAATCGGAGCCTCCCGTCCGGAAGTGTGGCCGCCGGATTGCTTTTGGGAATGCCCAGGAGGCAGCAGCACCAGCGTGCTCTTGCCCGCAGTGGCTCCCGCGGGAGTCCGGGGAATATGGAGACGGTTCAACTGACGATCGCCGACGCGCCCTACGCTTCAGCGCTGCGGGAGTTGCTGGAGCGCGGCGGCACCTGGCAGGTCCGCTGCGTGGAGGCGCCCGATCCGGAGCAGGCCGGAGTGATCGTCGTGGATTCGGATTCGCTGGACCGCGTTCCCTTCCCGTTCGTGAACCCCGAGCGGGTGGTTCTGATCACCCGGAACGACCCGCCGCATTTGTCGCAGGCGTGGAACGCAGGCATCCGCTCGGTGGTCTTCAACCAGGACCCGCTTAGCACGGCGGTGCTGGCGATCATGGCGGCCGAGCTGCGCGTGCCGAAGCCGGGCTGCCGCGCCGCGGCGGCCCATGCCGGGCCGCCTGGGGCGGGCCTGGAAGCGGGGTCTGGCTCGGCCAGAGCGGGCGGCTCCGCCGGCGCGCCGGATTCGGAGAGGCACGCGGCCCAGAGCGACAGGGAGGGCGCCCGATGAGACCGACAGTGGCGGAGTTGGAAGCAATCATCCGCGAGCGCGTTTGCGCGAGCTGCGACAAGCGGGCCGCCGAAGCGAGCTGCGGGGCCGGCCTGCCCGGCCGCTGCCCGCCATTCGAACTCTTCCCGCTGGTGGCGCAGGCCATCCTGGCGACCGAGGGCAACGACATCCAGGCGTACGTCGAGGCGATCCGCGAGAACGTGTGCACGGTGTGCATCGACCACCGGCTGGACGGGACTTGCCCGGAGCGCGAGCAGGCCCGCTGCCTGCTAGAAGCCTACATGCCCCAGGTGATCGAGGCCATCCAGGCGGCCCTCGGCCGGCCGCAGCCGGCCCGGTAGCGCAGACGGCCATCTCCCCTTGGGGGGGGATGCGGCCCTATGGCCCGCCGCAGTAGGCTATTGGGGAGGAGCCCGAGTTGAAGGCAACCCGCGCCGGCCGGGACAGAGCGATCGCCGGCAGACGATTATGAACAACTACATCCTACACCTCGTGATTTGGGCCGTTCTGACAATCGTGGTGATCTGCCTGGCCATTTACCGCAAGAAGGTGGCAGGGAAGGCCGACGAAATACTGCACGTGCTGGACGCCGAGGCCAACCTGATATCCACCCAGGCGGAGGTGGCCCGGAAGACGACCATACTGGACCGCTGGGGGAAGATCCTCACGGTCCTGTCGGTTCTCTATCTGCTGGCCATCGCCGCCACGTACGTCTACACCTCGCTGGCCCAGGATTCGACGATCAAGTACAGCGGATGAGGTTTATGCGTTCCCCGATCGTGGCGGGGATCTTGGGATTCGCCTGTTGGGGATCGCTTGCCGCCGCCCGCGCGCAGCCCGCCGGCGAGGCGTGCGCGGCTTGCCATACCGATCAGGTCAAGCAGCTCCCGGCCTCGGCCCACGCGCAGGTGGGCTGCGCCACCTGCCACACCGGGCACGAGGCCTATCCGCACCCCGCGGCCGTGCTCAAGCCGCGCTGCGCGACCTGCCATAGCGCGCAGGCCGGCGAGCACGCGGCGAGCGTTCACGGCCAGTTGCTGCGGCAGGGCAACCAGGGCGCTCCGACCTGCGGCGTCTGCCACGGCAGCCCCCACGCGCTGAAGGACACCCGCTCGGCTACCTTCCACCAAGGGATTCCGGACATCTGCGGGGCGTGCCACGTGGAGATCGCCGACCAGTTCAAGGCCAGCGTGCACGGGCAGGCGGTGACTCGGGGCATTCCGGAAGCGCCGGTCTGCACCACCTGCCACGGCGAGCACCAGATTCTCTCGCCGAAGGCGGCCGCCTCCAGCGTCAACCCGCGGCACGTCCGCGAGACCTGCGACCAGTGCCACGGAAACGTGAAGCTCTCCACGCGTTTCGGGCTTCCCACGGACCGCATCGTCAGCTTCGATGAATCCTTCCACGGGCTGGCGGCCAGGGCCGGCTCGCAGACGGTGGCCAACTGCGCCAGTTGCCACGGCGTGCACACCATTCTGCCGTCTTCGGATCCGCGGTCGATGGTCAACGCACGCAATCTGCCGAAGACCTGCGGGCGGTGCCACCCCGGCGCGGGCACGCGCTTCGCCATCGGCCCGGTGCACCAGCTTGCGGGCCGCTCCGAGTCGCCGGCCGTCTACTGGGTCCGCGTGGGCTACACCATCCTCATCCCGCTGCTGGTCGGGCTCATGCTGGTTCACAACCTGGGCGATTGGCTGCGCAAGCTCTTCGAGCGCCGCTTCCGGCCGGCTGCGGCCCGCCGGTGGCCGGGACCGTGGTTGCCGCGCCAGGAAATCCGCATGTACGGCTTCGAGCGCATCCAGCACGCGCTGCTGGCGCTGTCGTTCATGACGCTGGTCTGGACGGGGTTCGCGCTGAAGTACCCGGGACAGTGGTGGGCGCGGCCACTGGTGGCCTGGGAGCAGTACTTCCCGGTCCGCGGCGTGGTGCATCGCGTGGCGGCGGCGGTGCTGATAGCGGTGGCAGGCGTCCACGCGCTGTCGCTAATAACCAGCCAGCGGCTGCGCGGGCACTGGAAGTTGCTCTGGCCGCGGCGCAGCGACCTGCCGGAGGCCCTGCTGAACTTCGCCTACAACCTCGGTCTGCTCAAGCGCCGTCCCGGGCTCTCCGCCCACAGCTACATCGGGAAGGTGGAGTACTGGGCGGTGGTGTGGGGGACCGCGATCATGGGCGCCACCGGAGTCCTGCTCTGGGCCAACAACCTCACGCTGCACTACCTGCCCAAGACGGCGCTGGATTTCGCCACCGCGGTTCACTTCTACGAGGCCATGCTGGCCACGCTCTCGATACTGGTCTGGCACTTCTATGGGGTGATCTTCGACCCCGACGTCTATCCGCTGGAAACCGCCTTCCTGACCGGGATCTCGGTGAAGGAAGAGCAAGCGGAGGCAGAGACGGATGCGGCGGCGGAGCCGTCCGAGCCCGAGGGGCCACAGGCGCCTGGAGAGCCGGAGCGGCATCCACCACAATAACGACATGGGCAAACAGCGCAGGCGGGTGCGGGATTGGCTGACGCCGGTCGTCTACTTGAGCAGAAACCTGATCAGCCGGGCCGGCGTGGTGATAGTCACCACGGCCACCGTCTTCTGGCTGTTCCTGTTGCCGTTGAGCGTGCGGGGCGAGGCCACGCACCCGTATATCGGGATTCTGGCGTTCCTGGTCCTGCCCACGCTGTTCTTCCTGGGGTTGGCCCTGATCCCGCTGGGCATCCTAAGCTACGCCAGGCGGGAGCGCCGGGCCGGACATGCGCTGAGTTACGGCCCGCTCACGCTGCGGTCGCCGGAGCTGCGGCAAATCGCGCTCTTCATCGGAATCACGACGCTGGCCAACATCATCATCGGCAGCCAGCTCAGCTACCGCGCCGTCACCTACATGGACGGCGTGAGCTTCTGCGGGCAGACCTGCCACCAGGTGATGCAGCCGGAGTACGCGGCCTACCAGAACTCGCCGCACTCGCGGATAGACTGCGTGGCCTGCCACATCGGGCCGGGCGCATCCTGGTTCGTGAAGAGCAAGCTGTCCGGGGTAGGGCAAGTCTTCGCCGTTGTCTTCCGCACCTACCCGCGGCCGATCCCGACGCCGGTGCGCAACCTGCGGCCGGCGCGCGAGACCTGCGAGGCCTGCCACTGGCCCCAGAAGTACGGCGCGGACCGGCTGCGCGTCATCAACAACTACGCCGGCGACGAGGGCAACACGCTCCGCCGGACGGTGCTGCTGATGCGGATCAGCGGCGGATACGGCAGCCCGGGCATCCACGGGGCGCATCTGGGCGCGGGCGTGACCATCCACTACAGCCCCGCCGACGAGAGCCGGCAAACCATCCCACGCGTCGAGTACCGGAACACCGGGCAGGGCCGCAGGGTCGTTTACACCGCCAGCGACGCCAAGCCGGAGGCCCTCAGGAACCTGCCGACCCGGCTCATGGACTGCATGGATTGCCACAACCGCCCCACGCACACCTTCCAGTTGCCCGAGCGCGCGGTGGATACCGTTCTGACGGCGGGCGACATCTCCGCTACGCTGCCGTCGATCAAGAAGACCGGCGTGGCGCTGCTAAGGAAGGAGTACAACTCGCAGGCCGAGGCGGCGGAGGCGATCCCGGCGGCGCTGCGGAAGTTCTACCAGGGGCAGTACCCGGCCGTTTACGCCAGCCGGCGCGCCGACATCGATCGGGCGGCCGCGGCGATCGTGGCAATCTACCAGCGGAATGTCTTTCCCCAGATGCGCGTGACCTGGGGAACGTACCCGAACAACCTCGGACACACGGATTTTCCCGGGTGCTTCCGCTGCCACGACGGCAGCCACGCGGCTTCGGACTCGAGCGCGATCGCCAGCGACTGCAACACCTGCCACCAACTGCTGGCCTCGGACGAGCCCTCGCCCAAGATCCTCACCGAACTGGGACTGGTCACGGGCGCGCCGCCGCAGTAAACTACCCACAGCGGAGGTGAGCGATGTTCCCGCTGTTGAAGATCCTTCTGCCGGTCGATTTTTCCGAGCGCTGCCTCGGCGCCACGCGCTACGCCGAGGCGCTGGCCAGCCGCTTCCAGGCCGAGATCTCGCTGGTTCACGTGCTGGAACCGATCCGGTACGAGTTGAGCGCGCTGGAGTTCGGGGGCACCGTCATCAACGACCTGGCCGCGAGCCGAACAGCGCAGGCGCGGCAACAGCTCGAGGGATTCATGCGCGAGGAGCTCGAGCGCGTGCGCGTCAACCGCGTGCTGCTGGAGGGCGACCCGGCGCGGCGCATTGTCGACTACGCCCACGCGGAGCGCGTGAACCTGATCGCCATGCCGACGCACGGCTATGGCCCCTTCCGGCGGTTCATCCTGGGCTCGGTGACGGCCAAGGTGCTGCATGACGCCGACTGCCCGGTGCTCACCGGGGTCCACATGGAGGCCGCGCCGAACGTGGAGTCGATTGCCTTCCGGACGCTGGTCTGCGCCCTCGATCTGGGCCCGCAGAGCAAGAAGACGCTGAGCTGGGCGTCGCAGACGGCAGCCGAGTTCGGCGCCCGGCTGGTGCTCGTCCACGCCTTCCCCTGCATCGAATCCCGGCCCGGCGAGTACTTCGATCAGGAGCTGGCCGTCGAGCTGTCCAGGGGCGCGCGGGAGGAGCTCGAGAAGCTCAACTCGGAGGCCAACGGCAAGGCGGAGATCTTCGTCGATGGCGGGGATGCGCCCAAGGTGGTCTGCCGCGCCGCCCAGCAGTACGGCGCCGACCTGCTCATCATCGGCCGCGGCTCGGCCGGAGGCCTGTTTGGCCGGCTGCGGACCAACGCTTACGCCATCATCCGCCAGAGCCCCTGCGCCGTGGTCAGCGTGTAAGCGCCCCATTGCGCGGACAGGCTGCGCGATCACTGCAGCCGGCGCTCGCCGGAGCGCGAGCACTCTCTCGAGAAACCCGCTTTAATCCTCTGTTGTGCGTCCCCGATCCATGCTCCCTCGTGTCGAGGCTGGGCTAGGTGCGACCGCAGTCCGTCCGCAGTCGCAAGCTCGGCCTGGAGGCCGAGCCGCGGGACTGGAGTCCCGCCCTACAATCAGGCCGCGTAGGGCGGCTCTCCAGAGCCGCGCGCCAGCCTCCAGGCTGGCACCACCACAGGAGCCGCGCCGGCTTACGGACGGACTACAGCCCTGACGCGGCGGGTCCCGGCAACTCCCGTTCAGGTATACTTGGCGGGAGCGGCAGGCCTACAGCGAGGATACCGATGGCGGCTGCCGCATTGACTCTATGAAGTCCGCCTTGCTCCTCCTGGCATTCTGCGCGTGCCTGTGGGCTGCCAGCGATCCCAAAGCCGTCGCCGAGGCCAACGCCGCACTGGCCCTGGCTCGCGAGGGCAAGTACGAACTCGCCATTCCGCACTACCGAACGGCCATCGCCCTGGATTCTCGGCTGCCCGGCGTCTACCTGAATCTCGGCCTGGCCTACTTCAAGCTCAATAGACTCCCCGACGCCGCCTCCGCGTTCGAACAGGCCATCAAAGCCGACCCGGCCAGCTTTCAGGCCCGGGTGTTGCTCGGGATGAGCTACTATGGCTGCCGCAGATTCGACGCCGCTGCCCCGCATCTGAAGCTCGCGGCCGAGCAGCAGCCCGACAACACCGAACTGCGATACAAGCTGGCCCAAAGCTACCTGTGGTCGAAACAATACCAGGCCGCGATCCATGAGTTCCGGCTTCTGCTGACCAAGG
>JBEKLW010000199.1:0-5644 GCA_050008815.1 Bryobacteraceae bacterium | reverse complement strand
CCTTGCCTTCCACCACGTAGGTCCCGCCTACGGCGGTCGGTGCGATCAGGTCGACCAGTCGCTGGCCGCCGTCCCCGCATGAGGGATTGCCCGGATCCCGGTTCGGTTTGCCCTTGATGCAGACCTCGCTGGCCCTGCCGATGATGGTGAACGGCCGCCCGTAGGGCAATTTGGGCTTGGGATGGTCGTTGTCGGGCGCCACTAGGTCCAGATACTGGATATCGCTACCCTCGGGGGATTTCTGCTTTTTCTTGTCTTTGGGCGTGGTCTGGTCTCCCGGTTGTTTCGACTTCGGCGCGGTTCCGCTGCCAGGCTGCGCCGCGGAGTTGTCCTGGGCGGCTGCCACTAAACCAAGGCACACCAACAGCACCCCGTACGGTAAACACCGCTTCACCATGCGTCCTCCAGAGTTCAGCGTGAGGATTCGTAGCGAGTATAGCAGACAATTGAACTAATGTAGGACACTCATTTCGAAATCTCGTGGATATTACCTCAATGAGAAAGCCCGCGCCGGTGCTGCCGGCGCGGGCTGCCGAGTCCAATGCTCGCTCGACAGATAGATCACGTTGTTGGCGAACCAGAGCGCGATCTCGTCGAGCAAGAAGTCGGTGAACTCAAGCTGTTGCGTATAGGCGGTGTTATGGTTGCCGTCCTCGCAGGTGGGCGTCGCCGTATTATTGAGACGAACAACCGGTTTCCCGACCTCGTATGGTCCGGAAACTGGATCTGCTTGAATTCGCGCCAGTTCGTTATCGCGGGCCTTGAGGCTCGCGATAATGAGCTAAGGCGATGCCGAGAGTTCCGGATCCGTTCCGGTTCGTGCTGATCGCAGTCGCCGGGTGGATGGACCAACGCCAACTCCAAGATGATCGACTGTTTTGGTGACGAGAACCGGGTTCTTCGCGAGCCACTCGGCGGGCGGCGGGTGCGGCGAGCCGCGAACGGCCGCGCGACCCTCACCCTTGGAATCGCCGCACCCTGGTCACCTGTCGCAAATGCAAGCGGTCCAACTGCTTTGGAAGCGGCTCAGGACGGGTCTGTCGGCAATCCGTGGAGGCCGAATGTGGCAAAAACTGTAGAAAAGCAGGCAAAGAAAGAGCAAGAGGTCCACTGTAAGCCGCGTCTTTTCAATAGCTTACAAGCATATAGAGTAGGCACCCCAAACCGTGGCTTCCTAGGCATAGAAGTATCCTGTTTCCAAGTGCTTGCGGTTCAATGAGTTGGCCGGAACTTGTTGAAAGCTGTGGAACCGAGTTGAGCCCTGGGTGCTCCCGACAGCTACGTCTTCATCTACAGCGCCGATTCTGCTGCGACCACCCCGAGGGATGCTTACCGCGGGTATTTTGTGATGCGCCTGCCTTCCCGACAAGGACGCCGACCGCGCACAGTCAAGCCTCACCCCAGGCTGACTCGGGGCGTGAGGGATGAATTTCGACTAATTTGCCCATCCCACAACCAAGGCCCGGTCTATTATTGAGAATCAGCCCTCGTGAGCAGGGGAGGCAATCCAGTGCCCGGTGCGTTTGCCCACATCACGCTTGTTGACTCGCTGTGCGAGGCGACCCTGTTGGACGGCTTTCCCGAGTTGCCCGACGTCGCAAAACGCGCGCTGCTGTCGTACCTGAAGTTCTGTGAGCTTGGTGCCGTAAGCCCCGACTATCCCTACCTCGTGCTCGGCAGCCAGAACGCCGCAGGATGGGCGAACGTCATGCACTACTGGCGCACCGCGGACTTCATCAGAAACGGTGTGCGCCACCTCCTCGACCGCACAGCGCTCGATTCTCCCGATGGCCAGAAGTGCCTCGCGTGGCTGTTCGGGTACGCTTCCCACGTCGTTGCGGACCTCACGATCCACCCCGTGATCGAACTCATTGTTGGCCCGTACGCGACCCACAAGACACAACATCGTGTCTGCGAGATGCACCAAGACACGTACATCTTCAACCAATTGGTTGGGGAGCGGATCGACACGGTGGAGTACCTCAAGCACGCAGGCCTGCGCGACTGCGGCGAGAACCTCGGCGACACCCACCACCTCGCCCCGGCAATCACAAGCTTGTGGACCTACATCCTCAGCGACGTCCCCATCGACGCGGTGACGCTCCCAACTCCCGATCTGCCAAGACCCACGAGCCCGCCGCAACCCGACGAGTGGCATCACGACTACGTCACAACCATCGACGGCTTCGCTGAAGAAGGCAAACGCTTCTTTCTCGCGCGAGGCGCACTCGAGTCCTGCGGCGTCGTCTACCCGCCACCCAGCAAGGTGAAGAAGGAGTTCATCAAGCAACTCAAGACGCCAAACCAGGGGACGGCAGACTATGACGCGGTGTTCGAGCGCGCTCGCCAGAACGTGATTACCATCTGGCGTGAGCTCGGAAGCGCAATCACCGCAAGAGATCCATCACCGGTCCTGCTTGCCAACGCGAACCTCGACACTGGCAAAGCAGACGGCACGCCACCAGACAGCCCGCCTATCTTCTGGACCGCATACCAAACCGCATGACCCACAAAAACCTCGCCGCGCTGCTCCTGATCACGCTCACAACCACCGCCTGCCTTCGCCAGCAGCGCGTATCACCCGCGGCACTCATCCGGCTCACCAAAGCAGCACAATCACACATCGCCTACGACAACACCACCAGCACTGACGAGCAACTCCTCGAAGCCGTCTACGCCAAAGACCCAGAACTCCGCACCGAATTCGGCCGGTTCGCCATCCACACCAAGCGAGACGGGCACAACATCGTTATCCTCGTCTGCTCGCCCGACGGAAGAATGGGCTTGCTCGAAGACGCCTCCTGGACCCTCAAAGTCGACCGACACTGGGAGAACCACCCCTGCACCTTCGACCCAACACTCGACCCACACAACCCCACACCAGAACGAACCCCAAGCCAGGCGGCCGAACCGACATCACTGCCACCGGGCCGTTAGTCGGCGAGGAGGCGAACGGGGTCAAACGGAGTCAGCGCACCGAAGTCCGTGGTGTTACCGGGGTTTCTGCATAATACCCGTCAATGCAGTCACAACGCCGTCACGACCGTGAGTTGTCAGGTACTAGGGAACCGGTGATAAGGGGGTCTTCTTTGTCGAGAGAATTGCGCGCTTGAGTCGGGGGTAGTGATCGACGGCGGCCTGGTTACCGTAGTGAAGCAGCTGCGGTAGAGCCTCGATTTCGTCCAATCGCCACTGTTGTGTGGGCATCTTGAAGTCGACTCGGATGTACCGCTCGTTCCCCATCAAGTACTGCGATTGGAAATGGGAGCCTTGCGACCATGTCGTTGGACAGCCGGTACTGGGGGTTTGTCGGCTCTGGCGACATTCTTGGCAAGCCCCTTCTGGTCTATGACTCAGAGGATCGGCCAACCGAACGGCTCGTGAGTGAAGGGTTTGCCCGACCTCGCCGAATACGGTGGGAGCGGTTCTTCAAGTTGCTCTGACGGCGCCTGTGCTATGCTGTGCCCGTGTTTGGCCTGTTCGGCCGCTTCCACCCATGCCGGTCCCCGGTTTGAAGCTGCGATGGCGGGGGCGCGACCTGGAAATGCGGGTCGCGGATCCATTGTGGGTAGCCTCGTTGTGCGCCGTGGGCCTCATCTACCTGGTCCACATCACCGGCCTGCCAATTCTGATCACCTACGACGGGCACTGGTACATAGAACTGGCCGATGTGCTCGGCACGGGACGGTTTCCCGCGGAGTGGGATTTCTTGCGCGGGCCCATCTATCCGGGCCTTCTGAAGCTCGCCTTTGCGGTCTTCGGAAAACAGCCGTTGGCCGTCGCTGCCCTTCAGGGCGCCCTGGGATTCGCCGGCATCTGGTTGCTCGGCGACGCCTTGAGGCGGCTGGGCCGGCCGCGTGCGGCGGCGATCGCCGTTCTCCTGCTCGGCGCCTATCCGACGCTGATCGCATACGAACACGCGGTGCTGACTGAGGCGGCCAGCTTTTTCTTTGTCGCGCTGCTGGTGAACCTTCTTGTGGTTCCGCGGTGGCGGATGTTCGCGCGCGCGCTGGCGCTGGCCGGCGCTCTCACCTTGGCCTACTATCACCGCTCCTCGTTCCTGTTCATGGCTCCGGTTGCCGGCGCCGTGTTCTCGTTGGCGTCCGCCCGGGAACTGAAGGCCCGGGGCGTTCGCGGCTTCTTGTGTGCGCGCAGACTGGCGCCGTATGCCGCCCTGGTGACTGTCCTTCCTTTCCTGCTCGCCTATCCCTGGCAGAGGAATCCGAAGGTGGCGGCCCGGATTCGCGACTCCGTAATCTACGGTCTCGTCAGGCAGGCTGCTATCGCGCCGCAAGACCCGATTCTGGGGACCGCGGCGCCGGACTACCGGCAAGCCATCGCGCGGTCACTCGACCGCGGCCGTCTGCCCCTCAGCGGGCTGCGGGACGGAAGGGAGTACGCGATTGCGGCGGCTGCCGCTTCCCATCCGGAATCCGGGATCTCGGTCTTCTCCCGGTGCATGTTGAGTCAGCCCGCGCGGTATCTGAGCGGCGTCGTGCGCAACCTGCTGCTGCTCTCCGGGCTCGGAGGATGGGAGAGCGACTCGGCTGCGTTCCGGACGGCAATCCTGACGGCTTCCGGAACGATCATCATGCCGGGGCCGCCCGGCTTTCCTGCCATCGAGCGCCAGTTCGCCCGCCCGGTACGGCTGCCGGCTCTCGGCCGCGCACTTAATCGGGCGGCGCCGCTCTACGATGTCCTGGTCTTCCTCGGGTTTCTCGCCACCGGAATCCTGATTGCGCTGGGCCTCTGGCGGATGGATCCCACGCTCCTCGGTTTCACGCTCCTGCCGGCCGCCTTTCTGGGCCTTCATGTTCTGGTTTTGACTTCGCAGGACCGGATGGCGGCGCCCGTCTGGCCGTTGTTCCTCCTGAACCTCGTTGCGCTGCCGGCCTGGTTGCCGATGCCGCGCCTGACACGGCGGCCTGACGACCCTCTGCTGCGGCGCGCGGACCAGGTCGCGCTCAAGGCCTTCATCGCCATACTGCTCGCACTGGCCGCCTGCCTCGTCGCGTATCAGTTGCTCTCAAGAGCCATCCCCAGCTCGGACGAAGCGCACTACATGACGGGTGTGTACAGCATCAGCGAAGCCCTGAGGTCAGCATCGCCGCGCCAGGTCGTGGATTCCTATGTCAGAGCGCTGGGATTCAAGCCGCCACTGATCTCGATTCCCGCCGCGCTGCTGAATGTCTTCCTTAGAGACGTCGTACTGGCCTCGAAGCTCTCGGGGGTGCTGATCTTCCTCGCGCTGGGCCTGGCTGGTTACTCGCTGCTTCGGAACCTGTTCCGGCCCGCGCTGGCCGGTTTCGCCGCGCTGTTTCTGATCACGGCGCCGGTCGTGGCTGCAGGCACCTGCTTTGCGTGACGCTGGGTACCGGAGTCGGCGGCGGGATAATCGCGGATGGACGGCTTCTGACCGGGGCCAACGATGCAGCCGGAGAAATCGGCCACACCGCCATCTTTGCCGATGGGTTGCTGTGCGCCTGCGGCCACAGAGGATGCGTGGAGCGCTACGTCGGGGCCCGGTACGTTGAAGACCGGGCTCGGAAGCGCGTGCGGGCGCAGAGGCCAGCGTCGAGCTGCGCGTGCGGAATTACCGGCCCAAACCCATGCAGATGGAAGCCGCGCTGGTCGTGCCGGCAGG
>JBEKLW010000198.1:0-5648 GCA_050008815.1 Bryobacteraceae bacterium | reverse complement strand
GAGGATCTGCGTCTGCCGGCGCCCGTGAAATATGGCAAGGGCAAGACCATCTCGACCGCGGCGGACGTGCTCGAGGAACTGGCGGCCGATTACGAGATCTGCCGCAAGGTGCTCGACTACCGCCAGCTCGTCAAGCTCAAGGGCACCTACGTGGACGCGCTGCCGGCGCTGGTCAACCCGGCTACCGGCCGGCTGCACACCAGCTTCAACCAGACCGGCGCGGCCACAGGCCGCCTTTCCTCCTCCAACCCGAACCTCCAGAACATTCCCATCCGCACCGAACTGGGCCGCGAGATCCGCGCCGCGTTCATCCCGCGGGAAGACTGGAAGCTGGTGGTGGCGGACTATTCGCAGATCGAGCTGCGGCTGCTGGCGCACTTCTCCAAGGATCCGGTGCTCATCGAGGCCTTCCGCAACGGAGAGGACATTCACACGCGCACCGCGGCCGAGGTCTTCGGCGTGCTTCCACTGATGGTGACGCCGGAGCTGCGGCGGCGGGCCAAGGCGGTGAACTTCGGCATCGTGTACGGACTGAGCGCGTTCGGCCTGGCGGCGCAGCTCGGCATCCCGCGGCCGGAGGCGCAGGCTTACATCGACCGCTACTTCGCGCGCTATGCGGGCGTGCGCCGGTTCATCGACGAGACCATCGCCGAGGTCAGGCGCACCGGGTTCACCCGGACCCTGTTCGGCCGCGAGCGGCCCATCCCGGACATGAATAACCGCAACCCGAACCAGCGCGGCTTCGCCGAGCGGACCGCCGTAAACACGCCGCTCCAGGGAACCGCGGCGGACCTGATCAAGCTCGCCATGATCCGGATCGAAGCCGAGATCGACCAGCGGAAGCTGCGCACAGCCATGCTGCTCCAGGTGCACGACGAGCTGCTGTTCGAAGCCCCGCCGGAAGAGCTGGAGGAGATCCGCAAGCTGGTCAAGGCCGGCATGGAGCAGGTGTGCCGGCTGGAGGTGCCGCTGGTGGCCGAAATCGGCGTGGGCGACAACTGGCGCGACGCCAAGTAGCGGCCCAGCGGGACCGCGTGCCGGGGTACTTCACTACCATGCGGTTCATTCTTCCGAAGAGCGCCACTCGCGGCGACCGCGGCCGCCGCTGCGGCCGTGTTATAGTGGGCCATCCCTTATGAAGCGCTTCGCATCCCTCCTTCCGCTCCTCGTCAGCCTCGTCGTGCCGGCCGCCGCGGCCGACAAGAAGAAGCCGCAGGAGCCCGGCATCACGCGCGAGCAGGCCGAGGAGATCCTCCAAGAACTGCGCCAGCTCCGGCAGTTGCTCGAGAAAGGCGCACGGCCCGACTCCCCCGCCGCGGTCCTGGAAGCCGGCGGCAAGGTCAGGATCAGAGTGGAAAACGAGGCTTGGCTCGGGAAGAAGGACGCGCCGCTCACGCTAGTCGAATTCACCGACTACCAGTGCAGCTTCTGCCAGCGATTCCATCTGGCGACCTTCCCCGCGATCCGCAAGAAGTACATCGATACCGGCCAGCTCCGCTTCGTCAGCCGCGACCTGCCGCTCGATTTCCACTCGAGCGCCGCCCGGGCCGCCGAAGCCGCTCGCTGCGCCGGAGACCAGGGCCAGTTCTGGACGATGCGCGACCGGCTCGTCGCCAGCCCCGACCGGCTCTCGCCCGACGACATCACCGGCCGCGCCCGCGACCTCAAGCTCAATCTCGAGGCCTTCCAGTCCTGCCTCTCCGGCGGCAAGTACCGCCAGGCGGTCGAGAACGACGTCGCCCTGGCGCTGTCCATCAACATCCAGGGCACGCCGGCCTTCATTCTCGGCAAGAGCACGCCCGAGGGCGTCGAGGGTGTCATCCTCATGGGTGCGCTGCCGCTGGAGGCCTTCGAGGCCAAGCTGGCCGAGCTGTCGCGCTGAGCACGGGGCGCGCCCGGACTACCCGAGCATCCCCCGCACCACGCCGAGCGCCGGGGACACCAGCTCCGCCAGCATGCGGGGCAGCGTGAGCGCTAGTGGCGCGGCCAGCAGCATCTTCCTCCGGGCCAGTGCGGCGAGCGCCAGTAGCAGCAGGAGCGGCGAGAACACCCGGCCGAAACCGATCACCTCGGACCAGATGTCCGAGTTGCCCAACTGGATCGCCAGCAGCGCGAACGCCAGCGCCGCGACTTCGAAGCTCCCGCGCGGCCGCGCCAGCCACATCCGCACGGCCAAAGCGATCCCCAGCAGCACGCCGGCGAGCGCGGCGTAGTGCAACGCTATCAAGGCGACACGGATCAGCCCTCCGGCCCCCTCGTGCGGCCCCGAGGCCAGAGAGCGCACCAGTCCCGCCAGCGGCAGCCTGACGAGCCAATTGGTCGGGTCGGGTTGGGTGTGCCGGGTGAGGAACGCGAACCAGAGCGCCGCCGGGATCACCGTCAGCGCCACCGCCGCGGCGCGGCGGACGCGGCGTTCAAAGCAGGCTTGGGCCGCCGAGGCCAGATTGAACAGCAGCCCCGCCTCCCGTGCCAGGGGCAGCGCCGCGAGCACGGCGTATGCCTTGGGCGAGAGCTCCCCGCGCGTCGCATACAGCGCCCAAGCGCAGGCGAGCGCGGCCAGCGCCACGTCCACCGTCATCCGGGTCGCGGAAACCATGGTTGCCGGAAGCGTCAGGAATACCAGCCCCCACGCCGCAGGCCAGCCGTGGGCCGCCACCCAGCGCGCCGTCCAGTACGTGCCCAGGAGGACGAATCCGAGGATCACCGTGACGTACGCACCGTCGATCCACCCGGCGCGGCCCAGCGCGACGGTGTAGGCCAGCCCGGGCACGAGGATTCGCTGGCAGCGCAAGCGCGGGTTGTCGATGTGCCGCGCCAGACCCCGGCGGAACGCCGGGTCATGCGCGATGAGGCGGTAGAACTGGCCGTCGTAGCCGTAACTCCGCGCATGGACGTAGGTGCCGGCGAACTCCTTGCCCGGCGGGACGCCGATCTTGCTCCCGGTGAGGAAGAGCGCGGTCCAGTTCCCTTGGTAGTTGTAGCGGACGCTCAGCCACTGGCAGGCCAGCACCAGCAGGGCCGCGGCCGCGGCTACGGCGGCACACTGACGCCCCGCTCCGGGCCTGCTCGGGCCTGTCGCCGGCTCCATGGGTGGCAGCACCCATGATAGCCCGGGCTTACTGTCTCAAGATGCGGATCGCGCCGTTCGAGGAGGAAAGGTCGATCAGCGGCCCGCCGCCGTTGATCTGGCCTTCCAGGTGGTTCTTGCTCATGGCCCCGCGCGTCGTCACGTCGAAATCGCTGGTGATCGAGCCGTTGCTCGTGGATGCCCGAAGCCGCGCCTTGACCGACTCCGGCAGGCGCACCGTGATCGATGAGTTGCTCGTCGAGGCGCGCACTTCGTTGCCTTCCAGCGTCTCCAGCGTCACCTCGATCGAGCCGTTCGAGCTCTCGAACCGCAGCGGCGCCGCCGGCCTCGGCTTGGAGATCTGCGCGACGATGCTGCTGTTCGACGTGTTGGCTTCGATCGCTCCCGCGATGCGCGCCAAGTGGATCGAGCCGTTCGACGTCCGCGTGATCGTATCGCCCGTCACGCCCTCGGCTTCGATCCGGCCGTTCGACGTATGCGCGTCGACCCGGCCCTCGATTCTCCGCAACACCACCGTCCCGTTCGAAGTCTCCAGGCGCACCTCACCCTGGATGTCCTCCACGCGGATCTGTCCGTTCGAGCTCGCGATCCGCTCCAGCCGCACCTGCCGCGGCACCCGGATGGAGTACCGCGCGCCCATGTTGCCGTGGTAGCCACTCGGCCGAACAGTCCGCACTACCACCGAGTTGGCATCGGCCCTGGTCTCAATCCTCAGTTCCCGCAGCATCTCCTCGCGGCCGGCGTACTTGGTGCCGGTGATCTGGACCGATTCCTTCTCCCAGCCAATGATCTCGATTGAACCGTTGAAGTTCTCCACGACCAGACGCCCGCCGGGCTTCAGGTCGAAACTGTATTGGAAGTCCTCCCGGTACCTATCGGAGGATTCGATGATACCCTCCAGGTCGCAGCCGGCCTGGAAGAGCAGCAAACACAGCATGGACAGAGTGGCAAGAACAAAGGCAGATCTGCGCACGGCGCACCTCACGATAGGTAATACGATGGCCGGAGACCGGCTGTTCCCGCCAAAGCAGCGGCAATCGCCGCCGGAACCGGAGCTGGCGGCCGGGTGTCCATTGGAATAGAATTGTCCGCCATGCGCCCTGCTCGCCTGCTCCTGTGCGCGCTGCTGCCCCTGCTCTGGGCGGCTGCCGGCCCGCTGCCCAAGCCGAAACTCAAGCCCCAGCGCACCCAGGCGATCCACGCCGAGATGATCAAGGAAGGCATCGCGCTCACGGACCAGGGCGACTACGAGCGCGCGCTGGACACTTTCCAGCATGTTCTTGAGGAGAACCCCGACGACGTGAACGCCATCTACGAGATGGCCTACGCCTATTCCCAGAAGAAGGATTACCCCAACTGCATCGGCACGGCCCGGCGCGGCGCCCAATACGAGGCACGCATTCTGGCCCAGGTCTACCAAGTCCTCGGTAGCTGCCTGGACGATGCGGGTCAGCCGGAAGCGGCCATCCAGGTGTTCCGGGCCGCCCTCAGGCGCTATCCGACCGACTATCTCCTGCACTACAACCTCGCCCTGACCTACATGAAGGCCAGACGGCCCGAGCAGGCCAAGACGAGCGTCAAGCAGGCGCTGGCCGTCAACCCGGACCACCCTTCCAGCCACTTGTTGCTTGGCCAGCTCTACCTGGAGTCGGGCCACAACATCCCGGCGCTCATGGCGCTCAGCCGCTTTCTGACTCTCGAGCCTTACTCAAAGCGCTCCCCCCAGGCCCTGGCGCTCATCAACCGGATTCTGGGAACCGGGGTGAAGAAAGGCCCGAACGGCCAAACCACGATCATGATCGGGCTGAACGAGACCCGCACGAAGGCCGAAGGGGACTTCACCTCCGCCGACCTGGTCCTGAAGATGGGCGTCGCCGCGCTGGACCTGCCCGACGTGCAGAAGGTTGCGGGCGACACGCCCGCCCAGAAGTTCATCCATCTTCTCGGCCTTGCGTTTGGCAGTGTGAGTCCGAGAAAGACCCGGAAAAGGGCATCCGGATTCGCGCAGGTCTACTATGCCCCCTACTTCACCCAGCTACACGACCGCCAGCTCATCGAGCCGTTCGTCTACTACGCCTGGCAGACTGCCGATCTGCCCGGCGGCGCGGAGTGGCTGCGAGACAACCACGCGAAAGTCAGCGAGTTCCTCGCCTGGTCGCGGAAGTACGACTGGAAGCGTGCGCGGTGAGCTGAGGGGCCGGCGTAACTTAGCCCGGATGTTTCACTACGATCGTAGCATGGCGCGATATCCGCCGCCGGAGAGGCACAGCGCAATTCCATCCTCCAGCTTGTCTTCCGCCGGATCGGTGGGGATGCGCTCGACCGGCGCCGCTACCGAGATGTCTTCCTTCTTACGCGCGGGATCGGGCATGGCGTACTTGCTCCACCGGGAGGAGGCAGTCGTACCACAGCTCGCCTTTGATGATGCCCTTGGGCAACCGGCGCGAGGCCGGTAGATTCAAGGCGCGCGACGGGGTGAGCCCGCAGGTCCGTTACGGATCGAGGACTCACCCCGAGCGCAACTTGAGAAGATGCCGGCCTCCCGCAAGCCGCAGCCGAA
>JBEKLW010000197.1:0-5657 GCA_050008815.1 Bryobacteraceae bacterium | reverse complement strand
CAACACCCTCGGACTGCGTGCAGCACGGCGCTTCGCAAGTTGGCCCGTGCGGGGACCCACGCCCAGGGGCACTTGGCTCGGCCCGCGCGTCAGGCCAGGGTCACCTGACTGAGGACCTCAAATCACCGCGGAACTCAAGCAGCTCGACCGGAGCGCCGTTGTCGATGATCATCGCCACTCGGACGCCATCGGAAGGAGAACTCGGTGAAGATAAGATCTCCTTCCCTTCGAGGGCGGCTTCGAGATCATCCACTTCAAAGGCAATGTGCGGGACGGTTCGGATGAGTGCGGAGATGGGACTATCGGGCTCGAAGCGCATCCACTCGATTCCGTAAGGGCTGGTTTCGAAGCCGCACACGTACATCTTGAACTGCTCTAAGTAACACTCGCCGGGCCGCGGTGTAGAGGTGGGGACGCCGAGGTGGTGATATCGCCAGCCCCAGGCCGAGATCGCCTCGGGCGGTTCGTGATCCTTCCGAATCCGGGCGGCCGGTTGCGCCGGTATTACAGGTTGTTGGGCAGCCATATCAGCTCCACGGTTGTATCAGAACAGGAACGGGATGAACCGCCGCGTGGTTCTCATGTAATCTGCGTATGCTGTGCCGAACTGTGCGAGGTTCTCCCGTTCCTCGGTAATCGCGGTGGCCAGGAGGAAGCCGGATGCCGCCAGGGCCAGCCCGGCGCTCGGCGCCGATGGATGCTTCAGGCACGCGCCCCACGTCAGCGCCAACAAGGACGCATACATCGGGTGACGGATGAAGCGGTAGGCGCCAACGGTGACCAGGGTGGTCGTGTTCTCAAAGCCGAGGTTGGCGCCACGCGTCTCTCGGCGCGCGGGCCGGCCGATCTTGTGAAGCAGCCGAAAGGCCTCAATCGCCAGCCCGAGCGAAGCGGCCAGCAGCAACCACGAGACAATTTGGCGCCCCGAGAGCGGCTCGCGAAACCACCGCGGGCTGTTCAACAGGATCAGCGCCAAGAGAGCCTCGAATGCGAAGAACCGGTAGAAGCCATGGGAGCGCGGAGCGCGTAGAGATCTCCACGACAGCATGAGGATGCCTGCCGACGCGGCAACGAACATCCCAACTCGCAGCACTGTTTCCATAGCTTAGAACGAATTCGGCGCTAGCCGCGCGGCCGGGCGGCTTGCGGCGGCACTAGCCGCGCGGCCGGGCGGCTCCGCCGGCGCTAACCGCGCGGCATGGCGGCTTGCGCCGCAGTGGCGGAACGGTGGGCGAGGGGCGAGCGCTCCGTTCCGTGGCTGTGAAAGAATCCCTGATTGAGGCCATCGGATGCCGCGCCAGGCGATCGCGGTGTGTCCTGTAATCAACGACCTCAGATTCTTCCCCGCGCAATCTGGCCTGCAATCCGTCATTATCATGGTGTTGGGCTCGGCCGGATACTTGCCCGCGCGCCCGGCGGCGCGGATTGATCCCATGCAGGCCCTGCAGTACGAATAGAGAAAGAGAGCGTTTGATGCTCGGGTCCGCGCGACCCGCAAGGAGGAACGATGAACAGAGCGCAGAAGACGGCTTCCAGGCGACGGTTCATCCGTCGCGGCATGGAATTCAGCGGCGGCCTGCTGGCCGTGCCTGCCCTTTCCGGAGCATTGGCAGCGGATCCCGGCAAGACGGAGTCAGGCGATATGGGCCCGGTCAATGAGACTCTGAAGACCATCCAGAGCCTGCGGACCATCCACGGGGATTTCTCGGAGAAGCAGGTGCCGGAGCGGGAAGTCAAGGCGATCATCGGCGCCAGTATCCGAGCCGCCAATGCTTCCAACATGCAAACGTATTCCATCATCGTGACCAGGGACGCCGTGAAAATCCAGAAGCTCACCGGCTATCGCGGGAGCTGCCTGTTGCTGTACTGTGCAGATCACAACCGGCTCATCGACACCGCGAAACATCTGGGGTACGAGTTCTACGCCGACAACATCGAAGCGTTCATAACCAGCAGCACCAATACCATACTTGCCGCCCAGACAGCGGTGATTGCCGCCAGGTCGCTGGGGATCGACTCCTTGCTGACCAACGGGATTCATCGGGGCAACATGGAGCGGATATGGGACATTCTGGAACTCCCCCAGAAATCCTGTTTCCCGTTGATTGCGCTCATCCTGGGATATCCGAAAACCGAGCCTCCGTACCGGAGGGGCAGGTTGGGCGGACCTGGAGTGATCCACTACGAGCGGTTTCAGCGGTTGAGCAAGAGCGAGCTGGAGGAGATCGTTCGGCAATATGACGACACGGCGCTCCACCTGGGCCTGATCGACGACTGGCAGCGGGGAGGCCACAAGCACTACCTGGATTGGTTCTACAAAGAGTGGGCGCGAGGGGGCGCTAAACCGACGGCCAGTGAAACCCAGATGTTGAGGCGCTTGAAGAAGAGCGGCTTCATCGACCTGCAGAACGCCTGACGGCCCGTCGGAAGAGCGCCCGACGGGCAAGAACCGAGGACCGACAGAAAACGATCGAAAGCGTCGCCGTGCCCGCGGAACGCAATCGGCGCGCCAGCGCGGTCGGGTGCCTGCGGCGCAGAGGCGGGGCGGTGCCAAGGAGGGGCGCCATGCGTCGGCACGAGTGCCGACGCGGCACGCTGAGAGCGTGCGCTACGACGCTAGCCGCGCGGCATTGCGGCTTGCGCCGCAGTAGCGTGCCGCCCAGTTCAGGCAGCCGCTCCCTGCCGGTCGCGGCTCGGCTAGGGGGCGGACGTCGCTGACCGAACAGCACACGGCAGCAGGCGGTTGGGTGCTGATTGATGCCGACCGGGATGCCAAATCGGAAATCCTGGAGGACGCGTTCGTCGAGAGCCGCTGTTTCGATATAGAATCGGGGCTGACATTGCCGACAGAGGTGTGTCGGGACAAGGGCACGCCCAAATGCTTCGCGGACTCTTGCAGGGTCAAGCCAAGAAGACGTACTGCGGGACCGGCCTGCTGCTACTTATCCTGATACCGTTCTACCTCACTCGTCCCCTCTCTTGGTCCGCGATTTTGGACATTCCCCTTGTGGCCTGCTTGGCGGCGCTCTCTTGCACGTTCGCAGTCCTTCAGGACGGGATACCTCTGCCCGCGAGGATCAAGACGCTGGTCGCGTGGTCATATGGCATCGGGACAATGCTGTTGCTGACCGCCTGGCCCCTCTCAATGCGGGTGCGGGATCCCGCATGGAGCCGCAGGCTGGGGATAGTCGATCTTGTAATCCCCGGCATGATCCTGCTGGCCGTTGGCGCCGTGTTCCTGGGAGTTTTCCGCAACCGCAGGGCATGGCCGGAGCGAGCGTACTCACTCGGCGGACTCTGCTTAGTTGTCCTGTTTTTGGGAAAGGTCTGGCATAATCTGTTCAGCAGCTGGTTCGTGGAGTTCCCCAATCCCGCCTGGTTCATGGCCGGGCTCCTCTGGATGCCGGCCTGTCTGTTGGCGGCGAACGTAGGGATGCTACTCGGTTGCCTCCCGCATGAGGTGCACCTGCCTTCGCGGCGCGGATCTGTGATGGCCATTTGTTACCTGATCGCAGCAGCGCTGGTTCCGCTCGGGTATTATGCGAGCGTGACCTGGCAGAATTACGATGCAGATGCGGTTGCGTTGTTGGCAATCCTAACCGGCATTTTCGTTCCGGCCTCTGTTGTGACTCGGAGCTGGATCATTTTCAGGTTTGGGGAAGGCTCACACTGACAAGGATCCGTCGACACATTCCAGCTCACCCCGGTATGTATCCATCAGCGGCCGTATTCGAGAGAACGGCGTAAGGCGCGCCTCCCGGCAGATCCTCGCTGACGACTGAGTCGAGCGGTGGGAGGCTCGCAAATCCCTTGGTCCTCGATCGGTCAGGGGCCTGCGGGCGCGAACTGCAGCGGACGCGGACGGGAGCCGGCGGGGGAAGGAGTTGGGCGGGGAAAGGAGCGGGCGTGCGGCCGGGAAGGCGCGCGCGCCCGAAGTCCTACGCGAGCATGGGGAGTTTGATGATCTTCCTCTGGATGGCGTACTGCACCAGTTGCGCCTTGTTGTGGATGTCGAGCTTGCGCATGAGGTTGAACTTGTGCGCCTCCACCGTCTTGACGCTGAGGTTGAGCGTGCTGGCGATCTCCTTAACCGACTGGCCCTCGGCGAGCATCTTGAGGACTTCCTTTTCGCGGGCGGTGAGGGTGGCGAATCGGGGGAGCCGGTTGTTGGATTTCACGCGTGCCCGGAAGTCGTCCACGAGCTGGGAGAGCATGCGCGGGCTCAGGTAGCTGCCGCCGCGCTGGACATCGCGGATGGCGGCCAGGAGCTGGGCGGCGGGGCAGTCCTTGAGCACATAGCCGTTGCCGCCGACCTCCATGCCCTCGACCAGGTAGTCCTCGTCGTCGTACATGGTCAGGAACAGGACCTTCGTCTCGGGCCGGGTCTTCTTGATCTGCCGCACGGCCTCAAAGCTGCTGAAGCCGGGCATGCCGATGTCCATCAGCACGACATCGGGCCGGAGCTCAGCGGCCTTGTCGATGGCCTCGCCGCCGTTGGGGACCTCGGCGATGACCTCCATGTCCGCCTCAGCGTTCAGCAGGTTTCTCACTCCCTGCCGGAAGAGTGTGTGATCGTCAGCCAGCAGGATCTTGATCTTCGGCATAGTTCCTCGATGGTGGTGCGCCGGGCCGGCGCTGGGCGCGAGCCGCCGCCAGGGGAAGAACGACGGAGATGCGTGTGCCGCGCCCGGGCCGGCTGTGGATGGACAGGACGCCGCCGGCCAGCGCGACGCGTTCGCGCATGCCCGTCAAGCCGAACGAATCCGGCTTGGCGAGCGCTTCTTCGACACGGAAGCCTACCCCGTCATCCTCGACGCGCATTCTCAACTCTTTATCGTCGCTCCGCAGCGAAACAATTAGGTGCGAGGCCGAGGAATGTCTGGCAGCGTTGTTGCAACACTCTTGCACGAGCCGGTAGACGATGATGGCCATGTCCTTGGGTACGGGGCCGAGGTGGCCCAGGTCGGAGCGCACCGAGAGGCGGTAGTGCTGCCGGAAGCGGCGCAGCAACTGGCGGAGGGCGGCCGCCAGGCCGAGCTGCTCCAGGGTGACCGGGCTGAGGTCAGCCAGGATGCGGCGGATTTCGACCACGGCCCGGCCGAGCAGCTCGCAGGCCTCGGCCAAGCCCCGCCGCAAAGCCGCCGGCGCCTGCGACTGGGAGCGTCCGAGCATTTCCAGGTGCAATCGCAGGTAGGGCAGCACCTGCCCGGTCTCATCATGCAGCTCACGGCTGATGCGCCGCCGCTCCCGTTCCTCGACCTCGACCAGATGCGCGGCCAGCTTGCGAATCCGGACTTCGCGCGCGGCCAGCTCCTCGGCCAGGCGGAGCTTCTCGGCGACGGTCACGCAGCGAGCGGCAGCGCCCTCCAGGAGCCGGCGCTCGCGGGGCAGCCACTGGTAGTGTTTGACGAAGGCAAACTGCATCGCGCCCCGGATCGAGTCGCCGGTGAGCGGTACCGACCATACCGAGGCGAAGCGGCCGCGCCAGGACGGATCCAGCAGCCCGCGCGCAGTGCCGGCGCGTAGGAGCGAGGGCCTGCGCAGGAAGGCCGGGGAGGCGCCGGCGGGAAGGGGGGCGGCGCCGGCCGTGGCGATGACTTCGCCGCCGCGGCCGCACAAGAGGCCCGCGGCGGCGTCCGAGCGGCAGAAGCGGGCCA
>JBEKLW010000196.1:0-5675 GCA_050008815.1 Bryobacteraceae bacterium | reverse complement strand
CGGCGCGGGCCGGGCTCGTCCGATAGAATGAGTACTCGGCTGAAACAAATGGAAGCGCCGGAGACGGGACCTCGCAGACCTGCGGTGTCGGTGGTCGTTCCGCTGTACAACAAACGCGACGCGATCAGAGGCTGCCTGGGGGCGGTGCTGCGGCAGACGCTCCCGCAGTTTGAAGTCATTGTCGTCGATGACGGGAGTACCGATGGCGGCGGCGACATTGTGCGGCAGATCGCGGACGGCCGCGTCCGCGTGGTCGCGCAGGAAAACCGGGGCGCCTCCGCGGCGCGGAACCGCGGCATCGCCGAGAGCCGCGGGGAGTTGGTGGCCCTGCTGGATGCGGACGACGAATGGGAACCGGATTTCCTGGAGACCATGCGGCATCTGGCGGCCGTCTTCCCGAACGCCGGCATATACGCCGCCGGCCTGCGGCGGCTGAAAAGCGACGGCAGCTCGGTGGAGATTTTCGCCAGCCTGGCGGCCGACCCCGGGCTGGTCGAGGACTACTTCGGGGCGCCGCAAGAAGGGCTGCTGTTCGCCCCGTCCTGTGCCGTCCTGCGCCGGAGCGTGCTCGCAGACATCGGCGGGTATCCGGAAGGGGAGCCGGTGGGCGAAGACCTGGACCTGT
Source organism: Bryobacteraceae bacterium (assembly GCA_050008815.1). GTDB lineage: Bacteria > Acidobacteriota > Terriglobia > Bryobacterales > Bryobacteraceae > JBEKLJ01. Next base: position 5,050 of record JBEKLW010000196.1, on the reverse strand, counting down.
GGGTCCGCGTGGCGCTCAAATATGGCATCGCCTGCACGCGGCGGGTCCTGGTGACGTACCACGTCGACGAGGAGGGCGACCGCGGGCGCCGCCGCCTAGCCGTAAAGCAGCGGCCCTATCCGATCCACGTGCGCACGCTCAAGACGATGCTGGCGGCGGGCAGCGTTCCGGCGGAAAAGCTGGATCACGTGCGGCGGTACGTGGATTACCACGCGATGGATTTTCTCGAGTGTCTTCTCGTGCTGGAGCACCCGACGGCGAACGAGCAGGTCCTGTCCGAGCGCTTCCACACAACCCGATACCGGCTCGAGGCGGCATTTCTTCGCGCGCTGGCCCGCTGCCTGCCGCCCCGCATGGTGTGGCTGCTGCGCTGGGGGCCGGTGGCGCTGCTGCGCAAGCTGGCCCGGCGGTTCCGAAGGCGGATGGACCAGGCAGGGCGGGTGGTTTGCCGGCGCAACGTTCCGGCGCCGCGCGTGAACCGATCAGAGGGCGCCGGCGGCTGAGGCAGCCGCGGGATCCGCTGCGGTGCGAACCAGGCGGCGGAGCCAAGCTGGGACGTAGTAGTGGAAGCGGTGTCCGACCTGGAATTCCAGGAACCCGCCGAGGCGGTGAAAGCCCGCCTTCTCGTGTGCTCTCAGCGAGCGCCGGTTGGAGGCGAGCGTGACGGCCAGCATCTGGCGGTAGCCCTGCCGGCGCAACTCCTCGCGAATCCAGCCATAGTAAGCCGGGCAGATCTTCAGCCCGCGGCAGTTGGCCACAGTGAACACCTTGTAGCTGTAAACACGATCGCGCGAGATCGGAATGTAGCTTTCGAAGAACAGGTCCATCTGGCCGTACATCAGCCAGGCGTAGAAGACGACGGCGCCGGAATGGATGCCGAGCGTCAGGGTATGTCCGGCGGCCAGGCGCTGGCGCCCGATCTCGCGGGTGCGGTCATCGTAATCATGATCCGGCCCGGTGAGTCCGGCCAGGTCCTCGGCGGTGCCGGCGCGAAAGCAAATCGGGATTTCGGCAGGCGAGGCGAGGTGCTGGCCGGCGGCCAGATCCATGGCGAGGATGACCCGGCGCCGGACCCAGAACAGGTCGGCTTCGCACTTGCGCTTGGCGGGTCCGAAGACGGTCTTCAGGAGCGAGCGGAGGCGGCTCATGCGGGCTGTCCGGTACGAACGTAGCGCGCGGCGAACTCCGTCAGTGTGCTCGGCTCGAACGAGCGCGCGGCGGCGGCGAACAGAGCGTCGAGATCGAGGTACAGCGCGTCGATAGCGGGTTGGTCGCGGAAACTCGGACTGCCGGCGGGCATGAACTCGGAGGAGTGCAACATGAATTCCACGCAGCTCCAGCGCTCCGCGAGGGCGCGGTCGAGGAGGCGCAGCATGGCGCGGCGGTTCCTGCCAGTCGGGCGCAGCCAGGTCAGGGAGGGCGAAAAGCGCGAACGCCGGAGCAGCTTCCGCAGCCGGTCCAGCGGTCGCGGAATTGGGAGGATCGTCACCGGCACCTCCAGCAGGCTCGAGGCGCCCGGGCGGCGGACGTCCTCCAAGTCCATGAAATACGGTTCTCGCGGGCAGCCGGTAAAATCGGGACCGCCGGCGCCGCCCGGCTTGCCGGGGGAACTCCTCCAGGACACGCCGGGGGTGACCGAGCAATCCACCAGGTAGCCGCGTCGAATCAGCGCTCGCGCGTAGGCGGCGTCCAATCCCCAGCGGCCGGCGCGGTGGCTGGTAATCTTCACCTGAAAGGTGCTCTCGAGCAGGCTGGTCAGAGTCTCCAGCTTCTGGGCCACCAACTCCGGAGGATACTCGGTCGCATAGGGATGGCACTTGCCGTCGTCCTCCGTCAGGTGGCGGATCGGCGGCGTGCTCCACGGATGCAGGTGAGCGCCGATCTCACCGGCATTGCGGCGCAGGATCTCGCAAGCGAAGGCGACAAAATCGCTCGAGCGAGCCATGTCGTAGTCGGCCAGGTACGTGGGCCGAAAACCGTACTGCTCGGAGACCGCCTGGAAGCGCGGAAGCCAGCGGGCGTTCTCGGTGGTGGAGGTGGACGAGCACGCCCACTGGTTGTCGGCCTCGGCGTCGATGGTGATGAGGAAAGCAGGCTTCATGCGGGGGTGGCGCGCGGAAACATGATAGCAGAGTCGTGCGCGGGCAGGGCTCAAGCGGCGCCGAAGCGCGCCTTGTGAAGGAGCCAGCGCCGCTCCAGGCGGCCGCGGGGGGCAGGCGCGAGCGTGGCGTCCGCCTTCAGCGACAGCAGGAAATCCAGCAACGTCGCCACCGGCACGAACCACCCAGGACGCCGGCTGAGCCGCTCCATCACTCGCCGGAACTCCGGATGCAGCCTTCCGTTCGGGCAGTACCGATGGCTGAAGTGCGTGTACATGATGCAGGCGCCGCCTTGTTCCTCGAGGCGCCGTTGGCTGGCCTCGCTCAACCGGTCGACGAAGCTGTGGGGCATGGCGCCCTCCGAGGAAGCGAACCAGTAATTCACGTACGGCCGCGCCGGGTCATGGTAGGGCATGAAGGGACAAGCCCGGAGCGTGTCGATGTCGGCAAAGACGAAGTTGCGGACGTACTTGATCCGCTCCTGGCACAGGTCGCCCCAGAAGTTCGAATGTCCCTCGATGTCGCCGGAGAACTTGCCGCGGTTGCGGCCGCAGGTGAGCAGGTTATAGAGCAGGCGGTTCAAACCGGTGACGCGCCGGTCGCCCCAATAGAGGTTCTCGTCGCAGAAGAAATGCTGGGTCAGCGTTTTCGGATCGCGGCCGAAATCGCGGCGGAACTGCTCCAGCCCGCGGAGCGTCTGCTCGCGGTTCGAGGTGTGGAAGGTGGCGTTGTGCAAGCCAATCTCGAAACCCCGCGCCTGAAGCCCCCGCACCCACTCGCGGTAGGCCGGAGTGGCGCAGGTTTCGCCGCGGTCCGACGGCGTGCCGTCGCCACGGATCGGCCAGACGCCCTTGGTGGTGCGGAACCCCAGATCGGCCAGCAGGGAGTACACCGCCTGGCCAGCCGCGAGCGTCTGTCCATCGGGATCATCGAAGATGGTGAAGGCAAACTGCTTGCCTTCCGGCCAGGGGATCGGTAAGCGCATCAACCAACTCATCTTACCGGAACTGTCGCCGATCCTCCATCCGAGATCCGGAGCCGCAATGGCCTAGGCAGTCCCTGCGAGCCGCAATGCTTGCTTGTCCGGCCTGATTGCCCATAGAATGCAAGGAACGGCGGGCAGGCCGGAAAGGCTGAATCGTGAAGCAAGTCATACGCAGGGGGATCAGAGAGATCATCGTGGACGAAGTGCCGGACCCGGTCCTCATTCCGCATCACGTACTGATCCGCCCGATCTACTCGCTGATCAGCAGCGGCACGGAAACCGCTAGCATTCACCAGGAAGGCGCGCTGAAGGTCGTCGCCGACAACCCGTCACACCTGCGGAAGGTGTGGGAGGTGAGCAAGGCCGTCGGCCCGCTGAAGACCGCCCGCGAAGTCAGGGCCAAGTTCAGTGAATACGCTGTGCTGGGATACTCCGGCGCGGGCATAGTCGTGGCCAGGCACCCCAGCGTGGCCGATTTGGCGCTGGGAGAGCGCGTAGCTTACGGCGGGGAAGGAACCGGCCACGGCGAGGCGATCCTAGTCGGTCGAAACCTGGTGGCGCGGGTGCCGGACGAGGTGCGTTTTGAGCACGCATGCTTTGCCACCCTGGGAAGTATCGCCATGAACTCGGTGCGGGTGAGCGGCATCCAATTGGGCGAAGTCGTGGCGGTGATCGGCCTAGGGCTGGTGGGCCAACTGGTGGCGCAATTGGCGCGCCTGCACGGAGCCCGGGTGATCGCCATCGACCTGCGTCCGGAACGGGTTCAATTGGCGCAGAAGCTGGGCGCCGAGCACGGCATCGGCCCGGGCGTGGAGCCGCTGGATGTGGTGAAAGCCGCCACCAACGGCCGCGGCGCCGACTGCGTGGTGATTGCGGCCGCGTCCAAGTCCAGTGAGCCCTGCCGGCGCGCGCTCGAGATCTGCCGGGATCGCGGCCGCCTGGTGGTGGTGGGCGCAGTCGAGATGAGCTTCCCGTGGAACGACATGTACCTGAAGGAAATCCAACTATGCATGTCGCGCGCGTACGGACCCGGCAGCTACGATCCGGGTTACGAGAAGGACGGAATCGACTACCCCGCGTCCTACGTCCGCTGGACCGAGAACCGCAACATGGAGGAATTCCTGCGGCTGGCCGGCCGCCACGAGATTGAGTTGCAGCCGCTCATCACGCACGAATTTCCGCTGGAGGAAGCCGCCAAGGCGTATGAGACGATTCTCGATCCTGCGTCGTCCAGCCTAGCGGTGCTGCTGCAGTCGGTGCGACCGCCGGGGGTGGCATGCCCAGGGATTCTGTAGACGGGAATATTGTCCTGCCAATTCAGGCATCGCGTTCGTGACCGATGGCGGGAACGGCGAAGCGCCGTGGATCGATGTGTCCGTGACCGGGCACCAGCCCGGGCCATCCTCAGGCCGATCACCGGAAGCCCGGCCGCCGGAGAGCCGGGCACCCCAAAGCCGATCACCGGAAGAGAGTCATGAAGGCAGTCGCAGTCTTTCCAGGTTCTCAGGAGGTCAAGGTCGTCGAGCAGGAACTCCCCCGGCTCACCCAGCCCGATCAGGTTATGTTGCGGATGCTCGACATTGGCATCTGCGGCACGGACAAGGAGATCTGCTCCTTCGAGTATGGAACTCCGCCGCCGGGTGATGACCACCTGGTGATAGGGCACGAGTCGGTGGCCGAGATCGTGGAAGTGGGGGCCGCGGTCGAGCGCGTTGCGCCGGGAGACCTCGTCGTGCCATCCGTCCGACGCCCGTGTTCCCACCCTGGATGCCTGGCCTGCCGTTCGGGGCACCAGGACTACTGCTACACCGGGGACTTCAGCGAACGCGGCATCAAGGAAGCCCACGGCTATCTGGCCGAGTACGTCGTCGACCGTGAGCGGTACATGAACGTCGTGCCGCCAGATCTGCGGGAGATCGCCGTCCTGGCCGAGCCGCTTACCATCGCGGAGAAGGCGCTGGCGCAG
>JBEKLW010000195.1:0-5696 GCA_050008815.1 Bryobacteraceae bacterium | reverse complement strand
AGCTTGCCCAGCTCGCGGTGGAACGAATCCACGGAGCGGGTCCCCCGGACGCCCAGGAGGCGCTGGATGTTCGCGCGCACCTCGCCTTCGACCTCGCCAAACGCCCCGTGGCTGGCATCGACCTGGTCGAGCTTCTCGCTGGCCAGGTAGTCGCCGATGGTATAGGGCAGGATGAAGTAGCCGTCCGCCAGCCCCTGCATCAGCGCGCTGGCGCCCAGGCGGTTGGCGCCGTGGTCGGAGAAGTTGGCCTCGCCGAGCACGTAGAGGCCCGGGACCGTGCTCATGAGGCTGTAGTCCACCCACAACCCGCCCATGGTGTAGTGGCTGGCCGGATAGATGCGCATGGGCACCTGGTAGGGGTTCTCTCCGGTGATCAGCTCGTACATCTCGAAAAGGTTCCCGTAGCGCTCGTCCAGGACCCGGCGGCCCAGCCGCTCGAAAGCCTCGCTGAAATCCAGGTACACGCCCTGGCCGCCGGGGCCCACGCCGCGCCCCTCGTCGCAGACGGCTTTGGCCGCGCGCGAGGCGATGTCGCGCGGCGCCAGGTTGCCATAGCTGGGGTACTTCCGCTCCAGGAAGTAGTCGCGCTCGGCCTCCGGGATCTGGCTGCTAAGGCGCGGGTCGTCCTTCTGGAGCGGCACCCAGATGCGGCCGTCGTTGCGCAGTGACTCACTCATCAGCGTCAGCTTCGACTGATATTCCCCGGTCACCGGGATGCAGGTCGGATGGATCTGCGTGAAGCACGGGTTGGCGAATAGCGCGCCGCGCTTGTAGGAGCGCCAGATCGCCGTGGCGTTGCACCCCTGGGCGTTGGTCGAAAGATAGAAGACGTTGCCGTAGCCTCCCGTGGCCAGCACGACGGCGTGCCCGGCCCAGGGCTCGATCTCGCCGCTCACCAGGTCGCGCGTGACGATGCCGCGCGCCCTGCCGTCCACCAACACCAGGTCCAGCATCTCGTGGCGCGGGAGCATCCGGACCTGCCCGGCGGCCACCTGCCGCTGGAGGGCCTGGTAGGCGCCGAGCAGGAGCTGCTGGCCCGTCTGACCGCGCGCGTAAAACGTGCGGGAGACCTGGGCGCCGCCGAAGGAGCGGTTATCCAGATAGCCGGCGTACTCGCGGGCGAACGGCACCCCCTGCGCCACGCACTGGTCGATGATGTTCAGGCTGATCTCGGCCAGCCGGTAGACGTTGTACTCGCGCGCGCGGAAGTCGCCGCCCTTTACCGTGTCATAAAACAGGCGGTAGACGCTGTCGCCATCGTTGTCGTAGTTCTTGGCCGCGTTGATGCCGCCCTGCGCGGAGATCGAGTGGGCCCGGCGGGGTGAATCCTGGAAGCAGAAGCAGAGCACCTCGTAGCCCAGCTCGCCCAGCGTGGCCGCCGCGGAGGCGCCGGCCAGCCCCGAGCCAACCACGATGATCTGGTACTTCCGCTTGTTGGCCGGACTCACCAGCTTCAACTCGAACTTGCGCCGACCCCAGGCCGTCTCGATCGGGCCGGAAGGGCTCTTGGAATTCAGCTCCATTACGGCACCTCGCTTCCAACCACCCGCGCCAGCACGGCGACAGGAATCGAAATGTAACCCGCCGCGATCAGCCAGGCGATGACGCCGGAGGCCAGCTTAAGCCTCGACATCCACCGTGGGTGGCTGACGCCGGCCGACTGGAACATGCTCCATATGCCGTGGTACAGGTGCAGCGAAAGCAGCCCCACCGCAACCATGTATCCGATCGCGACCGGCGCGTGGCGGAACCCTCGCACCAGGTTCTGGTAGGCGAAGAACTGCTCGGAGCCGCCGGCGCCCGTCACCGGGCCCAGATAACCCAGTCCCGCGCCGCCCGTGGTCAGGTGCAGAATGTGGAAGACCACGAACGCCGCGATAATCGGCCCGCTCCACCCCATGGTGCGCGAGGCATACGTCACACCGACGTCGTCCTTCTGGATGTAGGCCTGCGGCCGCGCCCGCCGCTTCGTCAGCCACAGCAGGAACGCGGACCAGACGTGCAGCGCCACCGCGGCGATCAGCACCGTCCGCACCGCCCACAGCAGGGCCTCGCTCGAATGGAGCAGCCGCGCGTAGGTGTTGATCTGGTAGACCGCCTGACCGCCGACGATCTTCGGCGGGATGAAGATCTGCAAGTTGCCGGCCAGGTGGCCGAAGATGTACCCGACCAGCATGACGCCGGTCACCGCCATCACAAACTTCTTGCCGACGTAGGCTTCGTAGAAGCCAACGGGCCTGCTAAGTGAGGTGTCGATCGCGACTGCGCCCATTCACACCCCCGCACGGTAACCGCACCATTATAGGCGGTCCCGAGCGCCGCCGAACCGGAGATTCGGACCGCCGAACCGGAGATTCGGATCGCCGAATCTTACGGGATACGCTCGCCCTGCACAGGCCGGCCGAGGTGAGCATAGTAGCCCAAGTCCTCGCCGGTAAACAACTTGGCGGCGAAGATGACCTGGCCGGTGTGCCCGGCGAAGTGCTCGACCACGCTGTAGACGGCCTCGAGCACCGTGACGTCGTAGCCTTGGATTGAGACGCGCTCGGCCAGGCGCGCCTGAGACAGCCCCTCCAGGACGGCTGAGGCCTCGCGAACGGTAGCCGCGAGCCGGGCGGCCAAATCCTGAGGCGAGGCGCCCTGGCGCGCGGCGAACTCGGCGTCGCGCTGGCGGATATCCGCCGCGCCGCCCAGGCCCGCGATGATCCACTGCCGCACGTTCCCGCACAAGTGCAGGACCAGGTTGCCGATGGAGTTCTGGTTCTGGCCGCCGCGCTGCCATGCCTGCTCGGCGGTGAGGCGGCCGAGACAGTCCTCGATGCGCGCGGCAAGCTGCCCCAGTTTCCTGGCCGAGAAGACGAGGAAGGTGCGGTCCAGCCCGCTTTCCATGCGACCCAGTATAGCGGCGATTCGACGGACCATTGCGGGCCGCCCCGCCAGGATGTAGTGTAGAACCCATGCGCAATCGAGTGACTCCCCTGGTCCTTCTGGCTCTCGTAGTTCTCGCCGGCTGCTCGCGCCCGGGCGGCGGCCGCATCGATCCCGCTCTGGCGTCGCTGGTGCCGGCCAACACGGTGGTGCTGGCCGGAATCAAGCTCGAGGCCCTGCGCGGCACACCGGTCTACAAGAAGCACCTGGCCGCGAGGATGCCGTCGATGGACCGCGAGTTGGCGTGGACGGGCATCGAGGAGCGCAACATCCAGGAAATCCTGGTGGCTTCCGACGGCATTCGCACTGCCGTCCTGCTCCGCGGCAGGTTTTCACCGGACGCCGCCCAACCGCCCGCCAGCGCGCGGGCCTCCTCCCGCAGCACATACCAGGGATACACGCTGATCACTTCCGCCGACCAGGCCGTGGCGTTCATGAACTCGAGCACCGCGGTGACCGGGACGCCGGATTCGGTGCGGGCGATCATCGACCAGCGCGGCAAGTCGAACGGCATCCCGCCGGCCCTAGAGGAGCAGCTCGCTTCCATCCCCAAGGCCAGCCAGCTTTGGGCGGTAGGAACCGGCGGCCTGGACCGCCTGGCACAAACCGCGCCGGGCAGCGCCGGCTCGAACGTCGGGCGCGCGCTTTCGAGGAGCCGCAGCATCGTCGCCGCCGCCGACCTTCAGCGCGGCGTGGACGCGGTCGTCACGTTGACCTGCGTCAGCGAGCGGGACGCCACGGACATCGCAGACGCCTTGCAGGCATTCGTCAGCCTGGCGCGGCTGGCCGTGCCCAGCGACCGGGCGGAGGCACGCCGGGCCTTCGAGGGCATCAAGGTCGAGCGGCAGCAGCAGCAGGTGAAGCTGACCGTCGCGCTTTCGGAAACGGACCTCGACAGACTCTCCGCCGGGAAGCGGTAGCTGTCGGTCAAGATCCTACCGCGTCGGGGCGATCTCCACCACCACGTCGCCCCGGACCACGGCCTGGCAGCCCAACCGCGAGTGCAGCGTGAGACCGGGGGTCAGCTCCAGCCCGTCCGCTTCGAGGTCCTCCATCTCCGAAAGGTTCTCCTCGCCCTGGCGGACGATCACGTGACAGGTGGTGCAAGCGCAGTTCCCGCCGCAGGCGTGCTCGAGCGGAACGCCGAAGTTCAAGGCCACATCCAGGACCGACTCCGGCCGCCCGTGGTCCTGGTAGGGCAGTCTGCCCGGCTCGAACTCCACCGTCCGGTTCATCGGCAGGAAGGTCACGCGGGGCATCAGCAACCCATTGTAGCGGTGTGGTATCGTTCGCCTGATATGCCCCCAAGCAGACAGCCGCCCGGGGAGTTCCAGGACGCCCCGCGCGACCAATCCAGCTTGCTCGCCCCGCTGGAACGGCGGGCTCTAGTGTGGATGGCCGAGCGGATGCCGGCCTGCGTGAACTCGGACCATCTGACGGCGCTCGGGTTTCTGGGCATGGTCCTCACGGGCCTCTGCTACTGGCTCTCGCGCTGGAACCGCTGGGCTCTGGCGGGCGCGAGCTTGTGCATCTTCCTCAACTGGTTCGGCGACAGTTTGGACGGCACGCTGGCGCGGGTGCGCAACCGCCTGCGGCCGCGCTACGGCTTCTATATCGACCACATCCTGGACGCCTTCGGCACGTCCTTCCTGCTGATTGGCCTGGCTCTCTCGCCCTGCATGACCGCCTGGGTGGCCATCAGCCTGCTGATCCTCATCTTGCTGCTGTCCATCCAGTCCTACCTGGCCACGTATGCGCTGGGCACGTTCCAGCTCTCGTTCTGGAAGTTCAGTCCGACCGAGCTGCGGGTGCTGCTCATCGCCGGCAACACGGCGCTGTTTCTGCGCGGCCCGCTGGCCAGACTGGCGGGACATCAGTTCCTGCTCTTCGACGTGGGAGGCGTCTGCGGCATCGTGGGCATGGCCGCCATGCTGATTGTCGCGACCGCCCGCAATACGGTTACTCTCTACCGTGCCGAGCGCCTGTAGCGGTTCCACGCCGTCGCGCTGGCGCGCGCTCCTCCTGCGCTGGTTGAAGTTCAACTTCGTCGGTGCTCTCGGAATCCTGGTGCAACTGGCGGCGCTGGCGCTCTTGGTCAGCGGCCTTGGAATGGGCTACCTGTGGGGGACCGCGCTGGCGGTCGAGAGCGCCGTGCTGCACAACTTCGTCTGGCACGAGCGATTCACCTGGCGCGACCGGACCCGGAGCCGTGCCGGCACGCTGGGGCGCCTGCTGCGATTCAATCTGACCACCGGCCTGATATCGATCGGCGGGAACCTGGTGCTGATGCGCCTGCTGGTGGGCGCGCTCGGCGTCCGCTACCTGCCGGCGAACATGATCGCGATCGCCGTTTTATCTTTCGCCAACTTCGCCGCCAGCCACTGGTTCGTCTTCGCGGAGCGCGGCCGCCGCTGAAGCGGCTGGTATACTCGTCTTCTTACCGTGTTCCACCTTCTCGAGAAGCGTCTCCAGCAGCGTGTCGCCGCGCAGGTGCGCGCGCTCTACGGCGTCGAGATCGCCGTCGCCGCCGAGCAGCCGCGTGACACACGCTTCGGCGAGATGGCCGTGCCGGTGGCGTTCCAGCTCGCGCGCCAGTTGCGCCGGCCGCCCAAAGCGATCGGCGCCGAGATCGCCGCGGCGCTCGGCGGGATCGAAGGCGTGGAGGGCCTGGAGGTGGCCGGAAACGGCTACATCAACGTGCGCCTGGATCGGCGAGCGTACGGCGTCGCGCTGCTCACCGGCAGCCCCGGGGAGGAAAAGCCGGAGGC
>JBEKLW010000194.1:0-5699 GCA_050008815.1 Bryobacteraceae bacterium | reverse complement strand
CCCCCACCGAAACCAGGAAGTCGAGCAGCGCCGAGCGGGTCGGGTTCAATCCCACCTGCTCGATGAGCAGATGGGAGTGCGGCACCAGCAGCGCGGCCACCAAGAAGAAAGCCGCTGAGGAGAGATCGCCGGGCACGGCCAGGTCCCGCGCCGCCAGGTGTGGGCGACCCCGAAGGGTGATGGCGCGGCCGCGCACGTCGATGTCCGCGCCGAATTCGCGCAGTGCGATCTCGGTGTGGTCGCGCGTCCGTGCGGGCTCGCGCACCGTGGTCGTGCCCTCGGCGTAGAGGCCGGCCAGCAGCACGCAGGTCTTCACCTGGGCGCTCGCCACCGGCAGCGTGTAGTCGATGGCCTGGAGGCGCGCCGGGCGGATCTCCAGGGGCGGGTAGCGGTCGTCGCGGGCCGAAATCGACGCGCCCATCCCGGCCAGCGGCCGCATGATTCGGTCCATGGGCCGGCGGGACAGCGACTCGTCTCCGGTGATGCGGCTGAAAAAAGCCTGCGCCGCCAGAATCCCCGAGAGCATGCGGATGGTCGAGCCCGAATTGCCCGCATCCAGCGTCCCGGCCGGCGCTTTCAGGCCGTCGAGCCCGCAGCCGCTGATGGCAACTTCTGCGCCGTCGCGCTCGACGCCGATGCCGAGCGCGCGCAGGCAGGCGAGCGTCGAGGCGCAGTCGGCGCCGCTGGAGTAGTTGTGGATGCGCGACGCGCCCTCGGCGATGGCGGCCAGCAGGGCGTAGCGGTGGGAGATGGATTTATCGCCGGGCAGTCGCAGCGCGCCCTCCAGGCGCTCTGCCGGTGCGATTCGCTCGGTCATGGAGACTTCATTCTACCGGAAGCGCGCGCCAGCGCCACGCGGGCGGTCTCTGGTACATTGAAGCCTGTCGCATGAACCGATACTGCCTGCTCACCGCACTGCTCGCTTCCTCCGCGCTGCTGCCGCCGCTCGAGGCGGCACACGGCGGCGCCATGCTGGTTTCGACGAAATGGCTCGCCGCACATCTCAGTGATCCGAACGTCGTCGTCCTGTACGTGGGCCGCAACCGGGCGGACTTCGACGCCGGCTTCATCCCGAAGGCGTGTTTCGTGCCTTGGGACCAGCTCGTCACCAGCCGCGGCGGCATACCCAACGAACTGCCGCCCGCCTCTCAGCTCCGGGACCTGTTCGAGGGGTGCGGAGTCAGCGACAGCTCGCGCGTCGTGCTCTACGGCGACCTGCTGAACCTGAGCGCGGCGCGAGCCTGGTTCACCCTGGACTATCTCGGGCATGGCGGGCACGCCGCGTTGCTCGACGGCGGTCTCAGCAAGTGGAAGGCGGAAGGCCGCCTGCTGGCGACTGCGGCGGCGGCCCCGCGCCGCGGCCACCTGACCCCGCAACCGAGGCCCGAGGTCGTGGTGACGCTGGAGGCGATGCGCGATCTCTCCTGGGCGGCAGTGAACGTCGCCGGCTCGCGCCTGCTGCTGATCGATTCCCGTTCGCCCGCCGAGTTCGAAAAGGAGGCCGCCCACATCCCCGGAGCCGTGAACGCCTACTGGCTGGACGATCTCCTCGGCAAGGCCAATCCAGCGTTCCGGCCGAGGTCCGAGCTGCGCAAGCGCTACCAGGCGCTGGGCGCAAGACCCGGGACGACGATCGTGGTCTACTGCTACAGCGGCGTGCAGGCCTCGCAGTCCTATTTCGCACTCAAGTACCTGGGCTACGACGTTCGCCTCTACGACGGCTCATTCTCCGAGTGGAGCCGCTCGAAAGACACGCCCGCCGCGGGACGGTAGCGCGGGACCACGGAACCGGGCCCGCACCGCACGGTCGAGAGGGCGCGTTCCCGGCGGCATCCCCCGCGGCGGAGTCTGCGTTACTGGGCCGGCTTGGCGAACCTGGAGTCCTCGATGGGGACGTTGTGCGTCACCTCGGTGATCCGGATATTCAGCGCGAAGTTAGGGGTCTCCTGCCTGGAGGTGTACGGCAGCTTGATGCCATCGACTTCCTTGTAGTCCTCCATGTACATCGTGAACGCCGTTCCTCCGGATTCCGACGCCAGCTCGAACTTGACCAGCAGACCGGTCTCGACGTCGAAGTACCACGTCTCTGCCGGCCCGGCCGCGGGCGTTGCCTGGACGACATAGGCGTCGCGGGCGCCGACCTTGGTCTTGCCCGTGACGGCCAGCGTGGCGTACTGCTCCTTCAGGTGCAGGGCCCGGTTCAGCTCAGCCCCCCGGCGCACCTGCGCCAGCTCCGGCCCGGCCAGCTCGCGCATGCCGCTATCGGGCATCGACGCCCAGCCGGCCTGGCCGTTCGCGGCCTGGATCACATCGCCGAAGCCGGGGAACGAGCTGATGTTGATGACCCGGTCCGGGGCCTTGATGTACTGCTCGTACGTGCCACTGCTGCCAAAGGTCACGACCTCGATGGTGCCCTTGGAAACCCGGCTGGTCAACCTCTCCAGCGCCTTGCCGCCCACCGCCGCGGCGTACCGCTCCAGCACCTCCGCCGCCGCCGGTAGCCTCTCTTGGGTGGCGGCCGGCGCCGCCGCCGCCGGCTTCTCCTGGACGGCAGCCTGGAAGGCGGCCGCCGGGAACGCAACCGCCAAAGTCAGCATCAAAACCGATGCGCGAAGCTTCACAGTTTCACCTCCAGATGGATCAATAGCCGAGTATAACCTGCGTCGGGTAGCGGCGCTGGCTGGAGACCTATTCAATACAAGATGATCCTAAAACGGGGACGGTTTCCCATGCAAGATGATCCTGAAGACGCGCCCGGTCGCCGGGGGTTGAGGCATCCTGCGATGGAATGCAATTCGGATGCGGAACGCGGAATCGTTGGAGCCGCTCGGCTCACCGCGGCAGGTATTCGCGCAGCAGCGGGTACAATTCACGCGCGAACCCGCTGGCGGCGGTTGTCGCCGCCGCGTCCCTTCCGCGGGCCGGCCACGCAATCACGCGAACCAGTGCCGTGTCAGTGCGCTTGTCCCGCAAGGCGTCGGCAACGAGCCAGAATTTTGCCACCCACTCGCCAGCGGTCACACGGCGTGGCGTCTGATACCAGTAAAGAACCACGGCGCGCTGGGCGCCGTTGGCGACCAGATAGCGGTTCACGGTAATGGCGCCGGCTGCGGTGTCGAGCGTAACCTCGTCTGTGACCTGTGGCGTCCAACCTGAGGCCGGCAAGCACACCTTGGGCGAGTGCGGCTGCCGAACGCCGCCGCGTTGCGTCTGGAACCAGGCCACGAACAAGCTGGCAAGAGCGCCCGTCGGAGTCTCGGCGTAGGTCTGGCTCAACAGAGCGTCGGCCCCGAGTTCCCTTGCGATGTCCGCGCCCACAGGGTCCTGGCGGACTAGCTTCCACCGGCCGAACTCGACCGGAAAACGCGAGAGAGCCGGCGGCGCCGGCGGCTGCTCGCGGCTGGCCGCTGCGTGAATCAACAGGATTTGAGCAGCCAGGAAGACCGGGACGAGAGCCCCGCGCCACTTAGGAATGGAAACGCGCATACACCTTGTTGAACAATCGTCGCACGAGGACAAGCGTCGCCAGGCAAAGCACAAAGAGGAACCAACCGGAGATTGCATGCGGAGTGCCTGCGGCCAGCGACGGCAACCAACCGGCAGCCGCCACTCTGAAGGCGTTCGCAACAACCGCGATTGGCACGGCCGCCGCCAGCAGGGCCATTCGCATCCACGGTTTTGTGTCGGACAGGTAGGCGAACACCACCGCCATGAAACCGAGCGAGAGCAGGTACCGGATGCCGTTGCAGGCTTCCACCACGGAGATCCGGCGCCCGGTCACGTCCAGGATATTGCCCTCCCGGATCACCCCAATCCCAACGGCCGCCAGGATACCCGCGGCCATCCGGCTGGCGAGCAGTTGCAGCGGCAGCGTCACCTGGTTGTAGACCAGCGCCAGTTTCGGCAACATAAAGAGCGTAAGCAGGAGCGGAAAAGCCCACGCGCGGAGCCAGGCGAAGCCGCCGAGCAAAAGCACCGCGCCGACAACCGACACCAGAAAGGCCACCGAGCCAGCGAACAGACCCGCGCCGAGCGCGGCTGCGAACTGCAAGCCGGCGCCCGCCGCCAGGACCGCCCAACCCCACCGGCTCGGCTCCGCCGGCAGCGCCCGCCACCGCTCGCGCTCCCTCCACACGATCCATAGGACGACGATCGGCACCACGAAGCCGTGCGACATGTCTTCGTCGTTCGACCACTGCTCGAACATCCCTCGCAGCGTGGGAGCATAACAGAGCACGAGGGCCACTGCGGTTAGGACGACAATAGCCTGGCGCATCCTCTTCATGCCGGGTGCGTGGCTGTCTAGCTTTGCGGCTGGCCGCGCCTGCTTAGCGCCAAACGGCACACCCGGCGATGGCTCATCACCTCCGGGATGTTCGTTGGGCATTTCGCACTTTCCGCAAAGCGCAAGTCTTCAGCGCTGTGGCTGTGCTCTTGCCGTCTCTGGGACCTTGTGGGAATTGTACCGCCGTCCGCCAACTGGAATTCCACTCGGGAACGCCATGGCAGACAGCCGCCCCGGATTTTAGATCTTTCGCAACTGCCGCAGTAACCGCTCTCTGCCCTGGTAGAGCGCGGCGCAAGCAAGACCTATCGCCACGAGAATCACTGAAGACGGAGCGGGCACCGGGGGTGGAAAGGGCCCGCCGCCGGCGCTTAGTGTTAGTGCATTGTCGTCCAACGTGACCGCGCCATTCCTTGCCAGCAATCTGCCGCTCACCGACGCGCCGGTTGTGGCGGTGATGGATGTTAGGGCCAGGATAGTTCCATTAAACGTAGTGTTCGTTCCCAGAGTCGCTGAACTGCCGACCTGCCAAAAGACGTTGGCAGCCGTGGCGCCGCTTTCCAGACTGACTACGCTGTTGCCAGCCGCCGTGTCAAGTGTGGACCCGATCTGGAAGATGTACACGCCGGCGCCGCTGAGATGGAGGGTCCCTGTTATCCCCAGCGAGTCCCCGCCGTTCGTGTGATAGACGCCAGGGCCGTAGGTTTGCCCGCCTATGTCCCCGGGCAAAATAGTAGCACCGGTCCGTCCGGCGGCGTTGTTATAGGCGACGACCAGGTCGGCCTTGGCTTGAACGGCCCCAGCATCGTCAACGTGTTGCGTCCCGATCACAATCCCGGGCGGAAATCCGCTCACCGCAGAACCTGGACTCAGCCCAAGATCCCCCGTAAGCACGGAATTGCCGGTGTTGGAGATCCCGGAGCCAGCCAGAACCACGAAATTGCCGGCCGTCCCAAGAGGAACTGCCGATTGAGCCTCTAGGCAAACAGAAAACGTCACAAAAAGGAGCAGTGCAGTGAACTTTCGCATGGCCTCTCCTGTACCGCAGAATCTACACTTCGGACTCCGTGTTAGATTTTACGCCGATCCCGCATCGCCGTCAACAGAAAAGGCCCACCGGCCAAGAACTTCGCATAGGTTTATGTCCCAAAAGCGCCATCGGGGATAAACCACTTTCCATCAATGGCTTGAGAGTTCTCTGCAAAGCCGACCGCCCGGCTCGATTTCGCGGGGTTTACCGGTGCTCAGAGCACTCTTCTCGCGAACTCCGCTCTCGCCAACTCCATCGACCTCGACCTCAATGATCCGGTTCGGCGCGCACGCGGCGGCGAGCTCCACCTTCAGGTAGTTGTCGGACAGAGCGATCCCCGCCTGCTGGAGCGTGACCACCGAGAGCGTGCGCCCCACCATCGAG
>JBEKLW010000193.1:0-5711 GCA_050008815.1 Bryobacteraceae bacterium | reverse complement strand
CCAGGGGTGCCTGCTTCCGCGGCATCACGTCTTCTCACGCGACGAGGTTGCGCCCCAGGCGCGCCAGCGGCTACAGCACAGCCTGGTGCTGGTGCACGGCGGCATGGCGCAGGACGTGGGCCCGATCCTGGAGATGGTCACCGAGAAGTACTTGCTGCGCTCGGAGGCGGAGTGGGAGGGGCGCCTGGAGGCGATGCGCATCTTCGACGAGATCGTCGCGCGCCTCAAGGGCGGCGCCATTGAGTGCCTCGGCCCGCTGACGGAGCGCAACTTCCGCGGGCCCATCCAGGCCATCATCCCCTGGGCCAGCAACTACTACACGGAGACGCTGATCCAGGCCGTGCGCGACGAGTTTGGCGCGGGCTTCCAGGGCTTCTGGATGCTGGGCGGCATGGCGGGCGGCGGCATGGGTTTCATCTTCGACCCGCAGGTGAGGCCGCGGGCGCAGGAACGCCTGCAACAGATCATGGGCCAGACCAGGCGGCGGCTGGAGAAGGCCGTCGCGTTTGCCATGGAGCCGGTGGTCTACGACTTCGCCATCAACGAGCGCGGAACCGAGGCCAGCCTGCTGGCCGGCGCGCCCGCGCTGATGCCCGCGGGCTACTACACACTCACCGTACCGGCCCTGCTGCGGGTGGAGCCGCGGCTGCTCTCGCCGCTCAAACGCGCCGAGCTGGACCGGTTCGGCCGGGCCTGCCGGGAGGAGCCGGAGCTGGCGGCGATGGTCGAGCGGCTGTTCGATCACCTGCTGCCGCGCGGCGCGGCGGAGGATGCCGGGCGGGGCGCGACGCTGGTGGAGCTGCTCGAGCAGCACGGCTTCGACCGGCTGCAGCACGAGCAGATCCAGGCCGATTTGCGCGGAGGGCGCATCGGCCTGGCGCAGAACCGGCTGCCGGCTTCGAGTGTGATCGAGGACGCCCGGCCGGCGGACGTTTGCGACGCGATCGGCGGCCTGCCGGAGCGCTGCCGGCGGATTGGCTTGGAGGCGCTAGAAGCGGGCGCCGTCGCGGTGGTCAGCCTGGCCGGCGGCGCTGGCAGCCGCTGGACGCGCGGCGCGGGCGTGGTCAAGGCGCTCAATCCATTCGCCCGGCTCGGCGGCCGGCACCGCAACTTCATCGAGGTGCATCTGGCCAAGAGCCGGCGCACCGGCCGGGCCTGCGGCACTTCCCTGCCCCACGTCTTCACGACCAGCTACCTGACGCATGGGCCGATCGAGGCGTGGCTGCAGGCCGAGGGCGGCTACGGCTACGAAGGCCCGCTCGCGCTCTCGCCGGGCCGGGCCATCGGCTTGCGCCTGGTGCCCATGGCGCGCGACTTGCGCTTCGCCTGGGAGGAGCTGCCGCAGCAGATGCTCGACGAACAGGCGCAGAAGGTGCGCGAGAGCCTGCACGCCGCGCTCATCCAGTGGGCGCAGAAGGCGGGCGAAGGAAGCGATTACACGGACAATCTGCCGGAGCAGTGCGTCCACCCGGTCGGGCACTGGTACGAGCTGCCCAACCTGCTGCGCAACGGCGTGCTGCGGCGGCTGCTGGAGGAGCGGCCGAAGTTACAGCACCTGATGCTGCACAACATCGACACACTGGGCGCCGATGTCGATGCGGCCATCTTGGGCTACCACATCGAAGCGGGCGCGGCGCTGACCGCCGAGGTGATCACGCGGCATATCGACGACCGCGGCGGGGGCTTGGCGCGCGTGAATGGCCGCGTGCGCCTGGTGGAGGGACTGGCGCTGCCGGGCGAGGAGATCGAGTCGTCGCTCACCTACTACAACTCGCTCACCACCTGGGTGGACATCGACCGGCTGCTGACCGCCTTCTCTCTGACGCGGCAGGATCTGAGCGACGAGGCGAAGGTGGCGCAGGCCGTGCGCGCGCTGGCCTCGCGTATGCCGACTTACATCACGCTCAAGGACGTTAAGAAGCGCTGGGGCAAGGGACAGGAAGATATCTTCCCGGTGACACAGTGGGAGAAGCTGTGGGGCGACATGACCGCGCTCGCGGGCTTCGACTGCCGGTTCATCGCCGTGCCGCGCGTGCGCGGGCAGCAGTTGAAGGAGCCGGCGCAGCTCGACGGCTGGCTGCGCGACGGCTCGGCGGCCTACGTCGAGTCGCTCTGCGAGTGGGCGTAGGGCGGTCCTCCAGGACCGCTAGGCGGCCTCCAGGCCGCCTGCGCTGCCGAGCCTGAAGGCTCGGCGGCGGCTCTGGAGAGCCGCCCTACAACCTCTTCGCCGCGAAGCGGCACATGACCAGGCCATCCAACCACTTGAAGGGGAACGCGCCGGTGGTGTAGTGACCGCAGGGCAGGCAGAGGACTTGGTGCGGCGCGCCGCTCTCCCGGTATGCCTGGAGGACCTCGCGCGAGAATCCCGGCAAGAAGCTGGTGTCGTGCCGCGCCCAGATGAGCAGCGACGCCAGTTCACGGCCCCTCAGGCGATAGAAGTAGCTGGCCGGGCTGATCGGGGTCCAGCACTCACGCAGCTCATCCTGGCCGAGGGAATCGCCGAAACCCTGGCGGACGTGCCGGGTGGAGAGGCCGGTCCAGACCACGTCGCTAAACCAGGTCGAGATGTGGTTTAGAACGGCCACACGCACGCGCGCGTCGTGCATGGCGGCAATGAACGCCATGCAGGAGCCCAGGCTGATGCCGAGAATACCCAGCCGCGTGTAGCCCTGCCCTTCCAGCCAGTCCAGGCAGGCCCGGGCGTCGATGACCGATTGCCGCCCGGCATGAATGGTGCGGCCGAGGTTGCTGGAGACGTGATAGTCGGCGCGCTGGGTCTCGGCGGGCTTGCGGGGGCCGTGGTAGGCCAGGCTCATGCGCAGCGCTGCCAGGCCGAAGCGGTTCAGCAGCCGGCACAGGCCGATGAGGCTGTGCGCATCGGCGTTCCACTGCGGCAGAACCAGGATGGCCCGCCCGCGGGAGCGGGGACTCGGGAAGTACTCGGCATGAACGGTGTTGTTCTCCGGATAGCGCGTCTCAAGCGGGCTGGTAAACGTCAGGTGCGAGCCTTCCAGCCGGAAGTCCCGCGGCCGCTCGTAGGAGAAGAAGGAGTCGGAGCCGGCGATGGCGGCCGCTGCGTATCGCCGCAGGCCATCCAGGGGCGAGTCCCCGCCGGCGAGGCCGAGCCAGTCCAGGCCCCATTCCAGGGGCCGGACCACGCGGTTGGAGTCGCGCTGGGCCAAGCGGCTCTCCCAGTGGTCGATCCAGCGAGCGTAAAGGCCCGGCATGAAAGGACCACATTGTAGCGCACGGCCCGGAGAAGGGGGAGGCCGTAGCCTCGAAACGCCGGAAGAAAGAAACCCCGCTCTGGCGCGGGGTCTGGAAAGAAATGGCGAAGAGGCAACTGCCCCCTCAAAGCGATCAGAGACCTCTGACGACCCCAATCAATTTGGAGCACTCGGCATTCCAAAGCTAAGTCACAGAAAATACAGATGATCTACCCCTAGTACTCTACGATTTCTCGTATCTGCCAGGTACAGCGTATGGGTTTTGGGACCCGGGCCTCACTACGCAGGAGTACAATGACCGGAATGGCTTCGGCAACCGGATCCTCCGCGGCCCCCCATCCCGCGTTCCAGGCCGGGCTGGCACGGAAGGCACTGGCTGCGTTTTTCCTGTCCGGGCTGCTGTTCTCATTTCTGGGAGTCATCCTGCCGGTCTGGCGGCACCACCTGAACGAAGACTTCATAGTGGTGGGGAACCACTTCCTGAGCATGAACTTGGGAATCGGGGCCACGCTGGCGGCCAGCCGGTTCTTTCGCTTCCGGCGGGTCGAAATCCAGTTGGCCACGGCCTGTGGGCTGGTCTGCGTAGTCTTTGCCTACCTGGCGCTGCTGCCGCCGGGTGTATCTCCCTGGTGGCGGATCGGGGGCGTGTTTTTCCTCGGGTGCGCCGCGGGCCTGCTGAATATGGGCATCTTCCAGGCCCTTTCCCCTCTCTACCGCCAGGATCCCGCGGCGACAATCAACCTGGCGGGCGCGCTGATGGGCGCCGGATGCATCACCATGACGGCGCTGGTGGCGGGGACCTTCTACGCCTACTCGGTGACGACGATTCTGTTGTTCCTGGCGCTCCTGCCCGCCCTGTTCCTGGTGATGTACGCGCGGACCCGGTTCGTGGCGGGCCCGGAAATGTGTCTTCCCACGCTCCGGCAGGCCTTGAGGGAGTTCAAGCGCCCGGCAGCCGTGCTGTTCGCGCTGCTGCTGTTCTTCCAGTTCGGCAACGAATGGTCGCTGGCGGGCTGGCTGCCGCTCTACCTGGTGCAGCGGCTGGGGATCAGCCCGGCCTCGGCGCTGGTGATGCTGACCGCCTACTGGCTGGCGCTGCTGACGGGGCGCTTCGTGGTGTTCTCGGTTCTGGGGTCGGTGGGCCGCCGCCGGATGCTCGGCGCCAGCGTGCTGGCCGCGTTGTTCGGGTGCACGATTCTGATGGCCACCGACAACCGCTTCGGCGCCATAGTGGGCATTCTGATGGTAGGCGGGGGATTCGCATCGGTCTATCCGCTGGTGGTGGAGCGCATGGGCGGGCGCTTCCCGCACTACCACCCGGCTTTCTTCAACGCAGTGTTCTCGTTCGCGCTGACCGGCGGGCTGCTGGCGCCGTGGTCGCTAGGGCTGCTGTCGGACCAGTTCGGCATCGGCGTGGTGATGTGGCTGCCGCTGCTCGGCACGCTCATGGTCTCTTTGCTACTGGTGCTGATCTGGGCCGAGGCCAGATTCCGCGAGCGCAAGGCCGCGGCGGCGTAGCGCGGGCGGCGGCCCAGACCGGCACGAGCGCGGCCGAGCGCCAGATGGCTGATAGGCGTGCAGTATAATCCGGGTTGCGATGCGCTGGATTGCTCTGCTGCTGATCCCGGTGTCCCTGGCCCCCGCGCAGACCCTGCGGCGGCGGATCGAGCGGCTGCTGGATGGCTCCCCGGCGGCGCGGCGCGCGCTGTGGGGCATTGAGGCGCGGCAGGCGGCCAGCGGCCGCGCGCTCTTCCAGCTCAACGCGGAGCGGCTCTTCGTCCCCGCCTCGAACACCAAGCTGTTCACGGCGGCGGCTGCGCTGGCGCGCCTGGGGCCGGACTACCGCTTCCGCACCACGGTGCTGGCCGAGCGGGCGCCGGACGAGGGCGGCCGGGTGCGCGGCGAGATCCGGCTGGTGGGCGGCGGCGACCCGACGCTGGGCGTTGACAACGCACAAGGGCTGGACTGGCTTGCCGATCAGGTGGCCGCCACGGGCGTCAGGCGCATCGACGGCGACATCGTGGGCGACGACACGGCCTACGTGTGGGAGCCGTACCCGCAAGGTTGGGAGCAGGACGACACCATCCTGGACTACGGCGCGCCGGTGAGCGCGCTGACGGTGAACGGCAATACCGTGGCGCTGCGCTTGCAGGCCACCGGCAGGACGGCTTCGGTGTTCGTGATCCCGCCGGTGGAGTATTACGCCATCGACAACCGCATCCGCACCGTGGCCGCGGGCGGAGGAAGCCCCATCCATGTGCACCGCGCGCCCGGCAGCCTGGAGCTGGAATTATCCGGGACGATTCCGCTCGGCGGGCCGGACCAGTTCCTGGCACTGGGCATCGAGGACCCGGCCGAGTATGCCGCGCTGGCGCTGCGGCAATTGCTGGAAGAGCGCGGCATCAGGGTGAACGGCGCCGCGGTGGCGCGGCATCTGCTGCCGGGCGACCAAGCGCCGGCCGAGGGCGAGAGCGTAGTGCTGGC
>JBEKLW010000192.1:0-5713 GCA_050008815.1 Bryobacteraceae bacterium | reverse complement strand
GCTCGCAATCCGTCCCTAAGAACGCGCAGCGAGCGCGAACTCGAGCCGCGGGGGCGGTGCGCCGGAATGCGACCTCCACCCCTCGGGTGGAGCCGGCGCTCGCCGTAGCGCTGGCACTCTCTCGAAAACCCCGTTTTCATCCTCCGTTGTGCGTCCCCGACCCATGGTCACTCGTGCCTGCCGCGTCGCCACTCCTGGCGACGCAGGGCGAGTGCGGGGACAGGCCCGGGAAGCGTTCCGCCGTGCGTCGGCAAAAGTGCCGACGCGGCACGCTCAAGAGCGTGCGCTACGAAGGGATTCGCGCCGGCTCACGGACACGGATTACGGGCTTGCGTGACGCGCACTGATTGTGAGCTCCCTCGGAAACGGCAATGCTAGAGTGAAGGCATGCCAGGCGCCGCCCGGGCTCCGGGTGGCGCTGCGATCCAGTGCGAACGGCGGCCGCAGAAAGCGGAGCTGCGGATGCCGATGAGCAACCAGGATCGCCGAGAGGCCATCAGGTCCGCGCCCCCGACGGAACTCGAGGCCACCGCGCGGGGGGTCCCGGACCGCTGACATGGATGGACAACCACACGCCCGTCCTCGTGCGCGGGGCGCGGCAACTCGTGACCCTGCGCGGCGCGCCCGGCCCACGGCGCGGGCCTGCGATGCGGGAGCTGGCGATCATTCAGGATGGCGCCGTGCTGATCCACGAAGGGCGGATCGCCAGCCTGGGGCCGAGCCGCCGCGTCGAGAACCTGGCCGCGGCACGGCGGGCCCGGGAGATCGACGCCAGCGGGCACGTTGTCATGCCCGGCTTTGTGGACAGTCACACGCACCTGGTGTGCGGCCCGGCGCGGCTCACGGATTACGAGATGGGGCTGGCGGGCGCCAGCCGCCTGGAGATTGCCCAAGCGGGCGGCGGCATCCTGGCCAGCGTCCACGCGTTGCGCGAAACGCCTATCCGGCGGCTCATCCTCCAGGTGCACAATACGCTGGGCGGCTTTATCCGCCACGGAACCACGACCCTGGAAGCCAAGAGCGGCTACGGCCTCGACGAAACCGGCGAGCGCAAAACGTTGCGCGCGATTCGTGCGCTCGACGGCAAGCCGCTCGACATCGCGGCAACCTACCTCGGCGCGCACGCGGTCCCGTCCGAGTACGCCGGCCGCGCTGACGATTACGTCGAGTGGATGTGCTCTTACCTGATGCCGAGAATCCGCCGCCGCAACCTGGCGCGGTTCGCCGACGCCTGCTGCGACCAGGACGCTTTCACCCTGTCTCAGGTGCGGCGCTACCTGGAGGCGGCGCGCGCGCTGGGCTTCCGGCTCAAGATCCACGCCGAGCGGTTCTCCTGGAGCGGCGCCGCCAGGCTGGCGGTCGAGCTGGGCGCGATCAGCGCCTCGCACCTGGAGTGCGCCTCCGACGACGACATCGGCCAGTTGGCCGGCTCCCAAACGATCGCCACGCTCCTGCCGGGCGCGGTGTTCCATCTCGGCCTGAACCGCTATCCGGCGGCGCGGAAGATGATCGAGGCGGGCGTCGCCGTGGCGCTGGCGACGGGCTTCAAGCCCGGCTCCAGCCCGACCTGCAGCATGCCCATGGTCCTCGCGCTGGCCTGCTCCCAGATGCGCATGACGCCGGCCGAGGCCGTCGCCGCGGCGACCCTCAACGGAGCCTGCGCACTAGGCTGCGCCGACCGCGCCGGCTCGATCGAGGCCGGCAAGAGCGCCGACCTGGTGATCTTCGACGTGCCCGACTACCGGGAGATCCCGTACCATTTCGGAGTGAACCTCGTGGCAATGACCATCCAGCGCGGGACGGTGCTCTACCGCAGGGGAGAGATCGAATGGCCGGAGGACTGGTCGAGTGCGCGCCGAACCTCTCCGCGGGCTGCCAGACGGCGAAGGTGAACGCTCCCGAGCAGGCGGCCGGCGCGCGCCGTAGCGCGCGCACTTCTGCCCAGCCGGCGGGGGCGCCAGCCTGGAGGCTGGCGCGCGGCTCTGGAGAGCCGCCCTACGCGGCCTGACTGTAGGGCGGGACTCCAGTCCCGCGGCTCGGCCTCCAGGCCGAGCCTGCGACTGCGGACGGATTGCGCCCGCGCCTGGCGGCAGGGGGAAGAAACGCCCCGGGCAGCTCACTAGAATGGGAGTAGTGCTGGTTACGATCGCCACGCCACGTCCCGGGTGGCTGCGCGCGCCGGCCCCGGTGGGCGGAGACTACCGCGAGGTTAAGTCGGTGGTCGAGCGCCTGCGGCTGCACACGGTCTGCCACAGCGCTGCGTGCCCCAACCTGGGTGAGTGCTGGAACCTACGCACCGCCACCTTCATGATCCTGGGCAACGTCTGCACGCGGCGCTGCGGGTTCTGCGCGGTGCGGAAGGGCGCACCGCTGCCGGTGGACTACGACGAGCCGCGGCGGGTGGCCGAGGCCGCCGCGGCGCTGGAATTGCGGTATGCCGTCGTCACCAGCGTCAACCGCGACGATCGCAAGGACGGCGGCGCCGAGCTGTTCGCGCTCACCATCCGCGCCATCCGCGAGCGCGTTCCGGGCTGCCGCGTCGAGGTGCTGATCCCGGATTTCCAGGGCTCGCGCGCGGCGATGGCCGTGGTGCTTGAAGCGGCGCCCGATGTCCTGAACCACAACCTCGAGACCGTGCCGCGACTCTATCACCAGGTCCGGCCGGGCGCGCGCTATGAGCGCTCGCTAGACCTTCTGGCGCACTCCCGGCAGCTCCGCCCGGACATCCCCGCCAAGTCGGGCCTGATGCTGGGGCTGGGCGAGACGCGGCAAGAGATCCGCGCGGTGATGCGGGATCTGTGCGCGCGGGACGTCGGGATTCTTACGCTCGGGCAGTACCTTCAGCCCTCGCCGAGGCATTTGCCAATGCTACGCTTCGTCCCGCCCGAGGAGTTCGCCGAACACCGCCGCGTGGGCCTTGAAATGGGCTTCCGTCACGTGGAGGCCGGGCCGTTGGTGCGGAGTTCCTATCACGCGCGCAGCGCGGCCGGGGCGGGCGAAGCTAGCCCGGATGTTTCACCGCGATCGTAGCGCACAAAAACCGGGGCCAGACCACCACTTTTCGCCATACGAGGTCATCGAAGGCAAGGGAGCGGCGCAGGCGAAAAGTGGCTGTCTGTACCCGGTTTTTGTGACCACCCACGTCTGCGACGGGCTGCTATTGCGCGCCTCGGCAGGTTGCTACTGAAACATCCGGGCTAGCCGGCCTCCTCCGGCAGCGGCACCGGCCGGGCGCCGCGCCAGAGCCGCTCCAGGCCGTAGAACTCGCGTGCGGCCGGCGAGAAGACGTGCACGATGATGTCGCCGTAATCGGCGAGCACCCAGTCGGCCTTCTCGTAGCCCTCGATGCCGAGCGGCCTGCGGCCGCTCTTCTTCATGCGCAGCTCGACCTCGTCGCTGATGGCCTGGATCTGCCGCTGGTTGGTTCCGGAGCAGATGACGAAGAAATCGGTAAAGGAGCTGATGCCGCGCAAGTCGAGGATGCAAAGGTCACCGGCCTTCTTCACCTCAGCCGCGCGGGCCGCCAGCAGCGGCGCCGCTAGTGCTTCGTCCTGGAGAGCTTCGGGGCCGTCGGTTTTACCGCGCAATCAACTCCTCAGCCCTCATCGTACTACAACCAAGGCAGTCCTTCTCTCCGCTGAGTTGTCAAATACCTGCAAGCAAAGGCTGCAAAGTTCTCCCCCCTTTCATCGGGCTCCCGGCTGCACTACGATTCTGCCTGCGGACGGATTACGGGGCTGCGGCTTCCCGGGTGGTGGGTGCTCGGGCGACCCGCAAGCTATAATCGGCGGTGATGCTGCGGTTGGCCAAGGTGCTGCCCGTGCTGCTGGTCGCGGGGCTGGCAGCGGGGCAGGAGGAATCGGCCGCTGTCTTCCGTGCTGACGCCCGCCTGGTGGTGCTGCACGCCACGGTTGTCGACGGGAGCGGGAGGCTGGTCACGAACCTATCGCGGATCGCGTTCCGCGTCTACGAGGACGGCGTCGAGCAGACGATGAGGGTCTTCCGCCGCGAGGACGTGCCGGTGTCGATGGGCATCATCATCGACAACAGCATGAGCATGAAGGGCAAGCGCAGCAAGGTCGAGGCGGCCGCGGCCAACCTGGTGGCGGCCTCCAACCCCCAGGACGAGGTCTTCGTCATCAACTTCAACGACGAGGCCTACCGCGACGCCGACTTCACCAGCGACATCCAGAAGCTGGCGAAGGGGTTGGCGCGCATCGACTCGAGGGGCGGCACGGCGGTGCGCGACGCCCTGCTGGCGGGCATCCGCTACGCCAAGGCGAAGGGGCGGAACGACAAGAAGGTGCTGGTGGTGGTCACCGACGGCGAGGACAACATGAGCGGGGCCACGCTGCCGGAAGTGGTGCGCGAGGCGCAGCAGAGCGAGGTGCTGGTCTACGTCATCGGCCTGCTGTCGGAAGAGGAACGCGCCGCCGCTCGGCGCGCCGAGCGCGAGCTGGACGAGATCACGCGCGCCACCGGCGGCCAGGCCTGGTATCCGGCCGAGGTCGGCGAGACCGGCCGCATCGCGCTCGCGGTGGCGCACGACATCCGCAACCAGTACATCCTCGCCTATACGCCCTCGAACCCCAAGCTCGATGGCCGCTTCCGCCAGATCCGGGTGACGGCGGGGGGAGGGGGGCGCCTGACCGTGCGCACGCGCACCGGCTACTGGGCGACGCCGGACCTGGGCACGCGGCCCGTGGCGCCGCCGGCGCCGAAACCGGCGGTCAGGCGCTGAACGCGCGGTCGGCGCCGCCCGCCCGGCGCCCGCCCGGCGCTCGAAACAGGCCCGGGGGCCGCGCTATACTGTGCGCTGCGCCAAGCGCGTGACATTCAAAGAGGAGGCGTGACTATGCCGGGGTCGCTTATCTGCCCGTCGGTTCTGGTTGGGTGCGTGCTGCTCGGCTTGCCGCTGCTGGCCCAGCCCAGCGCCGGCCAGCCGGCGTGGATCAAGGATTCCGTCGCGAAGCTGGAACAGGAGCTGGTGGCGCGCTACGGCGAGACGCAGCGCGGGCGCCTCCAGCGCGGCCTCAAGCAGGTGAGCGAGTTCTGGCGGGCCGGCGACGGCGACGCTGCGGTCTTCGAGGACTTCATCCGCCGGAACTTCGCCGGCGATCAGGCGGCCCTGGACACACTCTTCACCCGCTGTGAGACGCTCTTCGAGCAGCTTGATGGCCACATGCTGGAGATTGTGCGCGCCTTCCGCACGCAGGTGGATCTCGATCTGGGGCCCATCATGCCTTACGACGAGACACTGGCCGGTTACGATCCCGCGGCCCACGTCAGCGACGATCTTTTCAACAACAAGCTGGCCTTCGCCGTCCTGCTGAACTTCCCGCTGACCACGCTGGAGGAGCGCCTCGATAACGGCGAGCGCTGGACGCGCCGGCAGTGGGCCGAAGCGCGGCTGGCGCAGCGCTTCTCGCGCCGGGTACCCGCTCCGGTGAATCAGGCCATCGCCCAGGCCCGGGCCCAGGCCGAGCAGTACATCGCCGAGTACAACATCTGGATGTACCACCTGCTGGATGACCAGGGCCGGCGGCTGTTCCCGGCGGGGATGCGGTTGCTGTCGCACTGGAACCTGCGCGACCAGATCAAGGCCGATTATGCGCAACAGGACAGCCTGCCGCGCCAGCGCATGATCACGCGCGTGATGGAGCACATCGTGCGGCAGACCATCCCCAAGGCGGTAATCAACAACCCCGGGGCG
>JBEKLW010000191.1:0-5714 GCA_050008815.1 Bryobacteraceae bacterium | reverse complement strand
CCGGCCTCGCGCGGCGCCTCGCTTCGAACGGTGTGAGAAGATCGGGCTCGAGAGCCGCCCTACTTGGTGGGGCGGACCTCCTGGTCCGCCAGCCGGTCTCCAGACCGGCTATGGAGTGCTCCGCCGCAAGCGGGAGCGCCCGCCCCACGGTCCTCGCGGGAGGCCGAGCAGTCCGCTACCCCGCTCCCCGCTACCGGTGGCGTCCGCCGAAGTGTCCGCCGAAGCGTCCGCCGCCGCGAAAGAACCCGCCCCCACCGTAGAACCGCGGCCCGTAAAAGAAACTGAATCCGGACCCCCAGTAGTAGGGGTAGTAGTAGGGGTAGAAGCCCGGCCCGTAGTAGTAATACGGCCACAGCGAGGGCCCGCAACCGTACCATCCGCAATTGAGGCGCCGAGGCGCGGGCGCGCGGGTCTGCAAGCGCGTGCTGCGGTCGTAATCATCCGGATCGACGTAGCGGAAGGCCTGCGGCGCCCGAGCGGTCGAGATGGCCACCGGCGCCGTGATCCGGAACGTCAACATGGTCTCCGGGTCGAGAACGGTCGGGTGGCCGCGCGTCAGCAGGACGCCGACTACTCCCGCGGCCGCTCCGGCCGCGGCGCCAATGCCAGCTCCAACGCCGCCACCCTCCGCCGCGGCGCCAATCGCCGCGCCCAGTCCGGTCGTCCCCACAATCGCGGTCGCGTCTCGCCCCCTCGAGGTCGGACCGCTCAGGCTCATCAACTGCGACTGGATACGCACCTGCTGGCCGTCCACGAGCGTCAGGTCCGTTAGCTCAATCCCCAGGCGCGAGACGTGCTGCACGCGGCCTGCCTTCTGCGCTTCCACAACGCGGCCGCCGAGAACCTGTCCGGGCTGAGCCACTACCACGCCGTCCACCACGACGGGCCGCACCAGCGTGGCCGAGAACGCGTCCCCAGCGTCGTTCTGGTCGGATGACAGTTCCTGATCGAGCCGCACCGCAATAAAGGTGCCCGGCCGGATGGTCAACCGCGCCGGGGGCATGGGAGCCGGCGCCTGGTCCGATGTGGCATACGCCGGATCCGGATCCGTTCCCCGGCTCATTGAATCGTTCGTGCTCGCCGGGGAATCAGGGTTGAGGGCCGGCTGGCCGGCCGGCGCGTCACTGACTCGCCGCCATCCGCCGCTGGGCGCCGCACTCTGTTGCAGCGCCGGTGCACTCGTCGGCGGGGGCGCATCCTTGGGATCCTGCGCGAACGCAAGACCAGATGCCGCCAGCAGACCCAGGGTCAGGCAGTAAGCGAAACCGCGAAGTGTGTGCCTCTGAGAGCTCTTCATAGTCATTTCCTCTATTGGCTTGGACGCATGATACAGTGCATCCGTATAACCACTTCTGCGTCGCCCCAATCTCGTTGAAAAAGAAAGCTTTCTGTAATCCGTCCTCTGGCCAAAATCCACCGCTGCTGGTGGATTTCGGCCACTCGCGCGGCCCATGAATCCTGGCCTTTCGTCACCGAGTAAAGTTTTCACCCCGTTTGCCGATAACACATCACGTACGTGAGTGTCCGCGCTATGCCTCCGCAGGAAAGCTCACGTGAGGTGAACGTTTCGACGCGAGAAGGAGACTGTTGACTATGTTCCCAGCACAACCGCCGACGAACCAGTACTCTACCTCTGCAGGCTGCCAAGCGGCAGCGGCCGCAACGCCCGTTGAATCGAGCTTGCTCCTCCGGCGGCGGCGCAACCGCCGAGAAATCCGCTCTCTCCTGGTCTTCGGGGCTGGAGTGGCGGCTTTCTTTTCGCTCCTGTCCTTCACTTTGACCCCGGCGCCCGTACCGGCCGCCACGTTGGCTCTGAACAGCGCGCCGCTCCACTTGCAGGTGGCACGCCACTCCGACCAGTGGTTGCTCACCTGGGATCCAAGCATTGCGTCTGTCAAGACCGCCAGCCGGGCAGTCCTCTCGATCACGGACGGAGCGCGGAGCGAAGACGTCGAACTCTACCTCCCGCAGTTCCGGACGGGCGGCGTCCTATACGCGCCATTGAGCAATGACGTGAGCTTTCGACTGCAAGTGATTGATTCCAAAGGCGCTGGCGCCCTGTCAGAGTCCATACGAGTGCTGGGGGCGCGACATCCGGCGTCCTGAGGCCCTGCGGCCAAGGCCGGCTTCTAGCCCGCCGCGCACCGGCGCCGAGAGCCGGCGATGCTGCCGCCACTACTCCGTGGCGCGGGCTTTCAACCTCAGGCGCTGACAATCATGTCTACGCCCGGCGCACGGCCGCAGCCCGCGCCCACGGCCGGCTCTCGGCTATCGGCTCCCCAGCGGCGCCTCCACGTAGCTCCCGCCTGCAGGTTTAGCCAGCGGCTGGCCGCCGCCCACGCTGATGATGACCTCGCCTGGCTTTGCGGCGCCTGCCAGGCTGGCCTCCTCCGGGGAAAGCAGGAACTCGACCACGCGGCTCTCACCGGCATCGAGAGAGACGCGTTTGAACCCGCGCAGCGCGCGAATGGGATCAGCGGAGCCGGGCTCGCCCTGGACGTACAACTGGACCACCTCGTCTCCCTTGCGCCCCGACGTGTTCCTCACGCGGGCCGAGACTCGGAGCGCCCCGACGGGTTCCACGGATGGCGCAATGCGCAAGTCGGAATACTGAAAGGTCGAGTAGCTGAGGCCGTAGCCGAAGGGGTACAGCGGCTGCCCGCGGAAGTAGCGGTACGTGCGCCCCTCCATCGAGTAGTCCTCAAACGGCGGCAACTGGCTCACCGAGCGGTAGAAGGTCACCGGCAGCCGGCCCGCGGGATTATTGTCTCCCGCCAGAGTCTGCGCAATTGCCGTGCCCGCTTGCTCCCCTCCATACCAAGCCGTCAGGATGGCCGCCGCATGCTCTTGGGCGTAGTTAACCGCCAACGCGCTGCCACTCACCAGCACCACCACAACCGGCTTCCCCGTTTCGATCAGTTTTCGCAGCAGTTGCTCCTGGGCGGCGGGGAGCTGGAGGTCGGTGCGGTCGCCGCCGGCAAAGCCCGGAACGGCGGTCGTTAACTCCTCGCCTTCCAGACTGGAATTGAGACCGACAAACGCAACCGTCAGATCGGAGGCTCTGGCGGCCTCCACGGCCTCCTCCAGCAACATTTCCGCCGGCGGCCTCCACAGGAGCTGCACATTGGCGACTCCACCCTTCTGACGGTATTCCAGGCGCAGCTTGTGGTTCCGCCCACCCTCCAGGCGAACCCATGCCTCCACCGAGACCAGGCCGGGGGAGGTGGGCGCGTTGTCGTCAAGAACCAGGCGGTCATCGATGAACAGCCGGGCGGAGTCGGTCCCAGGGCACTCCCAGCACCCGCGCCGGCCCGTGGCAAACGAGTAGTCCCCAGTGCGCTCCACCCGGATGGCGCCGGTCCATCGCACCGAGAACTCCTCGGCCCGAAGCCCCGCTATCCCGCCCGCATCGCGCCAGTTGTACCAACTGACGTAGACCCGCGGCTCCACGCGCGAAACACGCGGCGCCCCGCTCAGATCGGCGTTGTCGAAGTACTCCGCCAGCAGACCGTGCTGCGCATCCTGCCCGCCAGCCGGGGGCGCCAGCACCCCGCCAGGCACGGGCGCGGTGGTCTCGGCCGTGTAGACGCTGCCCGGCGCGAAGCGGATCTCCGCCTTCCCCTGGAACTGCCGCTCCATGCCCTCGAGCGGCGTGATGATCGTCACCGGGACGCCGTTGTAGTTGCCAAGCAGCGCGTCCGGATCGTCCGCCGAGGGGCCTACCACAGCGATGCGGCGGACCGAGGAACCAACTGGCAGCGTTTGGTTCGCGTTCTTCAGCAACACGATCGACCGCTGCGCGGCTTCGAGCGCCAGGCGGCGGTGCGCCGCCGAGGCGACCTCGGATATCGGGATGCGCGCGAACGGCACGCGCTCCGGCGGATCGAACATGCCCAGGCGAAAGCGCGCCACAAAGAGCCGCTCAACCGCCCGGTCGATAGTGGACTCCGGAATCAGCCTACTCTTCACGGCTGCGAGGAGCGCGGAGTACTCCGTTCCGCAGTCCAGCTCCGTCCCAGCCTGAACGGCCGCGGCGGCTGCCTCCGGCATGTCCCGCTTGTACTTGTGCCCGGCCGCAATGTCGCCGATGGCGCCGCAATCGCTGACAACGTAGCCCCTGAACCCCCAGGCGCGGCGCAGCCGGTCTTCCAGCAGAGCCTGGTTCGCGCAGGCTGGAACTCCGTTGATGCGGTTGTAGGCGCACATGACCGAGTTCGCCCCACCCTCGGTCAGGCTCGCGCGGAAAGCCGGCAAGTAGGTTTCATCCAGGTCCCGCGCGCTGACGCGAGAGTCAAACACGTGCCGCATGGCCTCCGGACCGCTGTGAGCGGCGAAGTGCTTCGGCGTGGCCACCGTCTTCAGGTAGCGCGGGTTGTCGCCTTGCATCCCCTGGATGAACGCCACCGCCAGCCGCGAGGTGAGGTATGGGTCTTCTCCGTATGTCTCCTGGCCCCGGCCCCAGCGGGGATCGCGGAAGATATTGATGTTCGGAGACCAGAACGTCAAGCCGAAGTACCGGTCGTGATGGCCGTTCCGGACGGCATCATGATACTTCGCCCGCGCTTCCGTCGAGATCGTGTCCGCAACCCGGTGCATCATTTCCGTGTCCCAGGTCGCCGCCAGGCCGATGGCCTGCGGGAACACGGTGGCCAGCCCGGC
Organism: Bryobacteraceae bacterium; assembly: GCA_050008815.1. GTDB lineage: Bacteria > Acidobacteriota > Terriglobia > Bryobacterales > Bryobacteraceae > JBEKLJ01. The sequence continues at coordinate 1,055 of JBEKLW010000191.1, read as the reverse complement.
GCGAGCCACGCCATGCAGCGCCTCGTTCCACCACCCGTACGCCGGGACGCCCAGTCTGGGAATGGCCGGAGCCAAGTCGTGCATCTGCGCGACCTTCTCCTCCAACGTCATGCGCGAGACCAGGTCGGCCGCACGTTGCTCGGCCGAAAGCTCGGGGTTTCTGTAAGGCCAGGTGCCGGCGGCTTGCTGAGCCGGCAATGAGCCGACGGCAACCGCCAGGATGAAACCACACCGCAGTGTTTGCACAACACCTCCTGAATAATATGATTGCAGACCGCGGCCCCCGAGGGCCGTGACGGCGGCGCGGGCTCCAGTAGGGCGCTGCGCGGGCCGGAGACAGCCGCCTGGCCGGCTACCGCAGGGGATAGCCGCGCACCAGCCTGAAGCTGCGGCTCCAGCGCGTCTTTCGAAAGAAGTTCTTGGCCAGATCCAGCAAGCCGGCGGGACTGACGGGATTGCCATCGGCGAGCCGCTCCGCGGGCGCATCGTAAGACCACCAGATCAGCACCGGTGTGCCGATGATGTTGGCGCGCGGCACAAAACCCCAGTACCGGCTGTCCTCGGACACGTCGCGGTTATCGCCGAGCGCGAAGTACATACCCGGCGGAACCACCACTTCGCCGTTGACAACACACTGCTCCAGCATGCGCTGGGCAGGGCTGTGCAGCGCCACGTTCGGCTCGCTGGGGAAGTTGTCCCGGTAGGAATCGAAATACGGCGTTTTGTGACGCGTGTATGGCTCCTGGAGCGCCCGGCCATTCAGGTAGAGCTGCTTGTTCACGATACGGATGCGGTCGCCGGGGATGCCGACAACGCGCTTGACGTAGGTCTTCCGCAAGTCGACGGGCCAGCGGAACACGATGATGTCGCCCCGCCGCACCGCGTCGTAGGGCAGCAGATGCTTGCTGAACATCCCCGGCGGCCCGTAGGCCAGCTTATCCACGATCACGTGATCCCCCGGAAGCAGCGTGTCCTCCATCGAGACGCTCGGGATCGTGAACGCCTGCGCGAGCAGCATGATGAGGAACAGCACCAGAAGGACCGTCACGGTCCAA
>JBEKLW010000190.1:0-5721 GCA_050008815.1 Bryobacteraceae bacterium | reverse complement strand
ACATCGCGCCCGTATGGCCCCCTGAGCAGGATCTCCGAGCCGATCGGCAGCTCCGCCAGATGGCGCGTGAAGGCGCCGGCGACGCGGACAATGATGCTTCTCTCGCGTGCGGAAAGGACCGCAAATGGTTTCTCGCCGATGCCGGTAAGACAGAGAAAGAAGAACTTTCCCGCGAGCTCGCCGTCGCCGTAGTCCTCCGGCAGGCTCTCGAGCACGAGCTTGAAGAGCGACGGGTTGAAGTCGACCCGCGACGCCACGCGTGTCTTCACGTAGTTCATGCGGAGGCGGGACTCGCAGGAACACTCGTCCAACACGCCTTCGCCGCCCTGGCAGAGGGCGGAGTGGAGTGCCGTGAGATACTCCCGCATCTGGTCGCTGTCCAGGCCGGTGAGAGCGCTGCCGATGCCGAAGAGGTCCGCTCCGGCAGCGGCGTACTGGCGCACGTGCTCAGGCGAAGCGATGCCGCCCATGCCGATGATGACCGGTTCCTCGCCAACGGCCTTGCGGACCTGCTGGACCGCACGAAGACCCAGGGGGCGGATGCCATCCCCGGACAGCCCGCCGAGCTGGTTGTGAAGGATGGGGCCTTCACCCACGGCCGCCAGCGCCGGGCCAATCGTGTTGGTGACGGTGATGCCGGCGGCGCCGGCTGCGAGGGCAGCCGCGGCAGCCTCGCCCAGGTTCGGAAGAATGGCGGAGAGCTTGACGAACACGGGCGCCTCAACCGCTTCGGCGACCGCCTGAGTTATGTTCTTGAGGAGCTCCCTGTCCTGGCCCACCTCGGCGCCATAGCCCTTGGCGTGCGGGCAGGACATGTTGAGCTCGAAGCCATCGGCAATCGGCCTCAGTGTGCGCGCGGCGTCCAGGAAGCTTGCGACGTCGGAGCCAAAGACCGACACCAGCAGGAACTTGTCGCCAGGTATCTCGATGCCGTCGAACTCCGCGAGGAATTGCTGCGCTCCGGGGTTGGCCAGGCCCACGGCGTTGATGTAGCAGCCGGGGGCGTACCTGGCATAGATGGGCTCGCGATACCCCTGGCGGGGCTGATAGCTGATGCTTTTGGTCGTGATGACGCCGACCGGAGGGACCTCGAGGAAGCATTTCCGGATGGTCGCGGCGCGCGTGCAGCGGATGCCAGACGGAATCACGAGGCGGCCGCGGACTGTCTTTCGCCCGAGCCGGTACGGTTGGTCAACGCGCTGGCGCAACATGGTCGCTAGTCCGTCCCACCGGTGTCCCAGAGATGATAGCAAGAATGCCCTGCCGCGCGATCCCGACCGTAGGCGCCGCGGCGGCGCGGCGGAATCATCGAGCTGCGGGCTAGCCAACACGCGTGGAAAACAGACCATATCCGGCTCAGGTTTGACTCCTTGTTGGATGACCAGTACTGCTGTAACGGGGGGCAGTTCTAGTACCGTTCAGGGGAATACCCCGCTTCTCCGGCAGAAGGGGCAGCATGGGCAAAGGGGTCGAACGGACCAAGAAAAGGCGCAGCCTGCTCGTGTCCCTTTTTGCCTGTGGTATGTGCAACATGGGGACGGCAGCGTGGGCTTGCCCTCCGGCCCAGAGCAATGGCACACATCAGTTTGATCCCTCCTGCTCCGGCTGGTGTGGGCTGAACGCAAGGGCCTCGACTTCTTGACCAGCCTCGGTGCGGTACCTGATACTGGTTGTCCGGTCAATCCGGAGCCAAGAGGTTACGTGCGGCCATGCGCTTGCGATGCTCTCAGCTACGCGTCAGCTTCGACTCGGCAAAGGGGTCGGTCTGCGCTCTTCGTGACCTGAGCTTCGAGAGCCGCGAGGGGGAGTTTCTGACGCTGGTCGGACCGAGCGGCTGCGGCAAAACGACCCTGCTGCGCGTGCTGGCAAGCATCATTGCACCCGGACAGGGCGAGGTGGAACGGATTACCTCTCCGGCCGACCGCAACCGAGATGTGCTGCTGGTGTGCCAGGAGCACAACCTGTTCCCCTGGATGACCACGCTGGACAACGCGGTGTTCGGCTGCGAGATGCAGGGCGTCCCGCGCCGCGAGCGCGAAGCCCAGGCGCGAAAGCTGCTCGACCGCCTCGGCTTCGCTAGTCGCGAGCACGCCTACCCACACGAGCTTTCACTCGGCATGAAGCAGCGGGTCGCCGTCGCGCGGTGCTTTCTGAGCGACCCAGCGGTGATGCTCATGGACGAGCCCTTCGCCGCTCTCGACTGCCAGACGCGGCAGGTGCTCCAGCAGGAACTCCTGGATCTCTGGGAGCAAGATCACAAGACCGTCGTCTTCGTGACCCACGATGTCGAGGAGGCCATTCTGCTCAGCGACCGCATTCTGGTGCTCAGCCGCCAGCCGGGTCACATCGTCGCTCAGTTCCCGGTGCGGTTTCCGCGCCCGCGCACCACGGCCGGCACCCTGACGGAAGAATTCCTGTCGCTCAAGCGGCGAATTGCCGCAGAGCTGCGAGTGGAAGTTCTTGACCCGGAGGTGGCCCGGTGACGGTAGACCCCCTGGTGAGACTGCGAAACACCGCGCTGGCGCTGTGGTTGCCGGTGGGCATCGTAACCCTGTGGCAAGTGCTCGCTTCTCACCGGATCTTGAACCCGCTTTTCTTCCCCGCGCCTACGGTGGTGCTGGCGTCCGGCTGGGAGATGGTGAAATCGGGTGAACTCCCCTCTCAGGTGGGCGCCACGTTGTCGCGCATGCTAACCGGCGCCTCCATCGGCGTGTTCATCGGTCTGGCGTGCGGCCTGGCCATGGGCGCGGTGGGTCCGGTGCGGCGGTCTCTGGAACCGATCGTCTCGGCGCTGAACTCCACTCCCAAGCTGGCCCTGCTGCCGATGCTCATGCTGGTCGCCGGCATCGGCGAGACGGCGCGCATCGTGCCGATCGCGCTCACCTGCTTCATCGTGCTGGCGATGCACGGGCTGGACGCGGTGCGCGGCGTGGACCAGGCTTACATCGAACTGGCCCGCAACTACGGTGCAGGCCGGCGCGCCATGCTGCGCCGGGTGTATCTGCCGGCCAGCCTGCCGCAGATCTTTACGGGCCTTCGCCTGGCCCTGGGCAGGGCGCTGGTCATCACCATTTCGGTTGAGCTGGTGAGCTCGACGAACGGTCTGGGCAGCATGATCTGGCTGTCTTGGCAGACCTTCTCCACCGACAAGCTCTACATCGGCGTCTTCACCACCGCCGCCTTGGGGGCGGTGTTCCACAACGGCCTGGCGTGGGCGGAGACGCGGCTCATTCCTTGGAGGAACCGTGCCGGCGGCCGCTAGTCCCCAGGCCGCCGAACCGCTCTGTCGCCATGCTGGATGAAGCGGTCTACTACTCGCGGATGGCCCTGGGCATCTACAAGTTCATGCGCACCAGGCCGCTCCCGGATCCCGAGGCCGTCATCCGGCATCAGCTGGAGAACCGCGAAGCCAATTTCCTGAGCACCGCCCGGCAGGTGATCTTCTCGAATCCGCGCAACCCTTACCATGAGATGTTCCGGCTGGCTGGGTGCACGTGCGAGGACCTGGAACGGGCCGTCCACAGAGATGGCCTGGAGTCCGCGCTGGCCGCCTTGCACCGGCAGGGCGTCTATCTCACGCACGACGAGTTCAAGGGGAAGGCGGCGATTGTGCGTTCGGGGCGGCACATCCCGGCCCAGACTCGCGACTTCCGCAATCCCCTGGTCGTGGGCCGGATGGACTCCTTGAGCAGCGGCAGCCGCAGCAAAGGGACCAGGACGCCAAAGAGTCTCGAACTACAGCTCTATCGAGAAGCCCATCACCTGGTCTGTGACCGCGAATACGGACTGGAGGGGCGGGCGCACATCGAAGTGAAGCCGATTCTGCCATCCACATCCGGTTTGAGAGCGGGCCTGCGGGCGCATCGGCGAGGGTACGAGGTGGATCGCTGGTTTGCCGTCGGCGGCGGCTTGCGCGATTCGGGCCACTACCGCTGGCTGACGCAAGGCTTGCTCCGATTCGGCAACCTGCTGGGCGCGGGAGCGCCGCCTCCAACGTATCTTCCGAGCAACGATTTCAAGCCCGTGGCCGAATGGATCGCCCGGCGCCGCTCCGAAGGCGTCGCCTGCGTTGTGGAAGCCTTCACCAGCCCCGCCGTTCGGGTTGCGGCCGCGGCGGTCGGGGCAGGCCTCGACATCCGCGGCACCGTTTTCATGGTCGCTGGCGAGGCCCTCACCGACGCCAAGCGCGCGGTGATCGGGAAAGCCGGCGCCGAGGTCTATACGGGCTACCCGATCACGGAAGTTGGCTCGGTCGGACGCGCTTGCCGGCAGATGAAGACCGGCAACTGCGTCCACGTGTTTCGCGACGCGCTGGCGGTCATCAGCCACCGGCGGCGGGCGCCTCTCACGGACGTGGAAGTCAACGCGCTCCTATTTACCAACCTGCTGCCGTTCGCGGCCCACATTCTGATCAACGTCGAGATGGACGACAGCGGCGTCATCGAGCCGGCGCACTGCGACTGCCTGTTCTCGCGCCTCGGTTTCACCGAACAGGTGCGCGACATCAGCAGCTTCGGTAAGCTGACCGGGCAAGGGATGACCCTGGTGGGCACCGACATCGTCCGCATTCTAGAAGAGGTCTTGCCGGCGCGCCTGGGTGGGGGGCCGGGTGACTACCAGTTGGTCGAGCACGAGGGCGCCACTCAGACCCAGCTAACGCTGCGCGTCAGCCCGCGCGTTGGCATCGCTTCGTCCGAGAAGGCCAAGGAATGCTTCCTGAAGGAGATCCGCAGGTTCTACGGAGGCACGCTGGCGGCGCGGATGTGGAGCCACGCCGAAGGAGTCGAGGTGGTCATCGCCGAGCCGCTGGCCACGCTGACCGGAAAAGTCCTTCCGCTGCATCTTCTTGGTTCCGGTGTGGAGAGGCCCAATGCGGCGTAGGGACTTTCTGACAGGCGTGGTCCTGGCGGCGGGATCGGCTTGCTCCCGGCGGAAAGCATCTTTGCTCCAGAAGCTGCGGGTGGGGGCGGCACGGCGGCTGAGCACGAGCAGCCTCCACTTGGCAAATGAGCTGGGCTTTTTCCGTGAGGCTGGGTTCGAGCTGGAAATCCTGCAAAGCGGGGCTCCTCTGAACTCGGTGGCCCTTCTTGCGGGCGGAAAGATTGATGTCTACCTCACCGGCTGCAGCGTCACTCTGCTGAATGCCGTCATCAAGGGGCTACAACTCAGAATCGTGGCCGGCCGTCAGGTTGCCTCTCCAGGTTGCGGAGATACTGGCGCCATCTACGCACTGCGTCGTACCTTTCCAAACGGGCTAGCGGATCTCAGGCAATTGAAAGGAAAACGCGTCGCCGTCAGTCAGGCCATCGGCTTCGCTCAGTTTGCACTGGACGCCCACCTGGCGACGGTCGGCCTCTCTATGAACGATGTGATCACCATCGGCCTGGACATCAAACAGAACGTGGCCGCGCTGTTTGGAGGCGGCGTGGACGCTACGGTGGGCGGGGAGGACTTCGAGCACGAACTGGCCGCACTGCCCGAGATCGTGCATAGTCCCGGGCTGGCCAGCATCTATCCCGGTTTTCAGCACTCCTACATCGTTTTCGGCCAGACCCTGCTGGCGGCCGACCCGGACCGCGGCGCCAGATTCCTCTCCGCGTACCTGCGCGGCGCGCGGGAATTCGCGCGAGGCAAGACGCCCCGGTTCATGGAGCAATTCGCCAGAGCCTACGGGCTGGACGTGAAGCGGGCGGTGACGGCCTGCCGCGACTCCTTCGCCCT
>JBEKLW010000019.1:0-13257 GCA_050008815.1 Bryobacteraceae bacterium | reverse complement strand
GCTGTCCTGCTCGGGAAGCAAACCGACGGCGCTTTCCGACGTCAAGATGGAAGGAAAGGATTTGAGCTTCACGGTTGCCGCCGGCGGGGCAGAGCGGGGCAGGATCCGCTACCACGGCGCGGTGGAGGGGGACACGATCCGGGGAACGTGGGAGCAGGGGGCGGCGCGGCACGCCTGGGTGGGTAAGCGCGATCCCGTGAGCCAGGCCGGGTGCTGGGCCCTCAGCTCGAACGGCGGCGGGGCGCCCGACGGAACCCTTTGTATCACCCCGCAGGATGCCGGCCCCTCCCTCACCTTCTGCGCCGCCAGCCGCGGCGACGACAAACCGGAGCCCAAGGTGAGCGCGTTCTACGCCTGGGGAACCAGCGTCCGGTTTGAGATCCAGGGCCGCGACACGCCGGTGGTCTTCACCGGAGTGCTCGACGGGGACAGCGGGCAGGGCGAGGTCGCCCGGGAGGGCTGGCCATCGCCGCCCAGGTGGACGGCGAGCCGCCTGGCGGGCGTAACCAGTGCCACGGCGTGCTCCGCGACGACACCCAGCGCCCCGCCCCCCGCGGCTCCAGGGCAGGCGGGATCGGGCGCGGCGCCGGCTGCTCCGCCGAGCGAATACGTAAGTGCGATCGACGGTTCGGTGCTGGTGCGGATACCGGGTGGCCGGTTCTTCATGGGCACCGATGACGGCCCCGAGGACGAGCGCCCCAGGCATGAAGTCGCAGTCGGGGAGTTCTGGCTGGGCAAGCACGAGGTGACCAACGCGCAGTACGCCAACTTCCTGAAGGCCAACCCGGACTCGCAGACGCCCATGTACTGGGATGATAGCCGGTTCAACCAGCCCGATCAGCCTGTCATCGGTGTGACCTGGAATGAAGCCGAGTCCTACTGCCAGTGGGCCGGCTTGCGGCTGCCAACCGAGGCGGAGTGGGAATACGCCGCCGCCGCCGGCAAGCAATTGCGGTACCCGACGGCCACGGGGGAGCCGACCCCCGGCCTGGCCAACACGCGCGGCGTTCAAGGCGCCGACCGCTGGGAATACACCTCGCCGGTCGGCTCGTTTCCGCCGAACCCGTTCGGTGTGTTCGATTTAGCCGGCAACGCCTGGGAGTGGACCAGCAGCCTGGCCCTGGACTATCCTTTCGTGCCCGGGGAGGGCCGCGAGGCCGGAGATTCCCGGAGCCTGCGGGAGATGCGCGGCGGGTCGTGGCATTTCCCCTTCGAGTACTGCCGCACGGCCGCCCGGCACCCGTTCGCCGCGCACCTGCGCTATGACTACGTCGGCATCCGGGTGGCGCTCACCACGCCTAAGAAGGCGAAGTCCACCCAGGCGCTTCCGGCGTGGTGGCCCGCGTTCGCGGGTTTGGGAACCGCGGCTGGCGCGCGGCCGTAGGCCTGGCCCGGATATTCGACCAGCAATCTGCTGCGGCGCGCGACAGGGCCGCATCCGTGTGACCGCCCACCCGTGCCACGGGCAGCTATAGCGCGCCGCAGCAGGGTGCTGGCGAAACAGCCGGGCTCGTTACGCCCGGCTGGCGCCGCCTGAAGCGCGGGATTGCCGGATTACTTGCTCATGCGCAGAATCTGCGAAGAGATCGAGAGGAAGGCCTGACTGAGCGACGCTGGATTCGCGGAGAATATGAACGTGCCCTGGGGCTGGGTGGAGTAAGTGACGCAACCAGGCGCCTGCGCGCAGGGTGGGTATAGGGGAGGGATGTTGTAGTTGTCGCCGTTGGGGTCGTTAACGATGCGCTGCATGAGGTCATAGTCGGGCGGGCTGGAGGACGTGCCGCCGAGACCGATCCCAAAGAAGTAGACCGAGATCGTCGCATTCGTGCGGGCCCGATACGCCGCGTGGTCGGTCGCGTTCGAGACCGCGTTGTGATAGGTCGTGTAGCTGTTGGCCACGACGTGGCCGCCCGAAAGAGTGACTGGCAGGTAGGTGTAAGGAGGGTTCAACAGGTTACCCCAGACATCCTGGACCGGGAACCAGGCGATGTCGGCCGGCGGCGGCGTGGGGTGTTGACTGGATGCGTTGATAAACGCGCAGCCGGGCGCGGTCGCGGAGGTTAGATACTTCGTGCTGTCGAAATTGTTGCTCGTGGTCGTTGTCCAGTAATTCAGCATGAGGAAAAACTTGTTGGTGCTCCCCGGGTCATCCGAGGCGACCGCGCCAACGATGCCCGCCGGGATGTTCGAATAGAAACTCCCAGAGCCCAGCGACTGGCCAAGGGTCCAACTGCGCAGTGCGGCAAGGGTGGCGAAGCCGCCCTGGCTCTTCTTCTTACTGTTCTTGTCCAGGCAAGCGCTGGTGCTGCTGATCCCGGCGGTGCTCGTGCTGGAGTCCCAGAAGTTCATTGTGAGCGTATTTGGCAAACCGTCCGTCTCGAGCAAAATCACGTTCAGAGCGCCGGGAAGATTCATTTTGTAGATCTCGTTATAGGCGACCGAGATTGCCTGCGCCGTGCTGGTGCCGCCGGCGCACGTGATCGTGTCCAGGGCTCCCGTTCCACTTCCCGAGTTGTTCTTGTAGCCGAGCACAGTCTGGAAGTTGGTGGTCGGTGAGGAATGGATGTACACGTTGTCGCTGAAGGATACCAGGCCGACCTGATCGCGCCCGGCGGCGAACTGGCCGGTGAACAGCTTGGCGGCGCTGACCATGGTGCCGCAGGCGCTGGCGTTTTGCATGGAGCCGGAACGGTCGAGCGCCATCATCACGACCACGTCGCGGCGGGAAGCGTTGCCGCTGGCGGCCATGACCGTCGAGGTGACCTTCAGCCAGTTCATGAAGTACGTGTGCACGCTGGTTGTAGCCGACACCGTGACGTTGCGGACATGCGGGTTGTTCGTATCGTCGAAGACGTTCACCGTGGACTGGCTCATCTGCGTATTGAACGTACCCCAGGTGCCAGCGGGGAAGTTTGCGTAGAACCAGTTCACGGCGTTCTGCCGGGCGCTGGCCGCCTGTTGCGCGGTGGTCTGGCCGAGATTCAAGGCGCGCGCGGCAGCCAGGGCGGCGCCGTCCACGGAGGCTTGTAACCTGGCCTTGACCGCGTACAGGACCCCCACATCGACCATCAGTCCGACCAGGGGAACGATGAACACGAGCGACACTGCGCACACCAGCACAGAGCCGCCCTTGCGGTGACACAGGCGCGGTTGACTCGTCATGTAGGTTCCACTCCTAGAAGAAGTATCGTGCGTAAGCGCCGGCAGACGTGAAGCTCCCCATGCTCAATTCCGGCGATTGGGCGTAGAGCTCCACCACGTACGAGACCTGCCCGTCCTGCCACGGCACCAGCCACAGGTTTCCGAGGCTGGTCTGTGCCGCGCCGGAAAGCCTGGCTCCCGCGTCGGTGATCGGGTTCTGCACCACGCCGGCGCTGGTAATCGCCGACGTGGTAGGGTTGCCAAGCGAACTGGGGTGCTGTGCGGCCAGTGTTCCGTTCCCAAACAGGATGCGCTGGAGGAACACGTAGCTGTCGTGATTCGTGCACTGGGACGCGCCGACGGCGGCGCAGGTGGGGCTGGTTGTCGGGCCGATGTACATGATCTCGCTGACGGTCACCAGGGCGTTTCCGCTGTTGCTGGTGTTGGTGGCGCTGTTTCCCGAGAACGATGAGCCGATTTGCAGATTCGGTCCGCGGGCCAGCCGCTGTGCCAACTGCTGCATGGCGTAGGTGGAGAAGTCGGCGCCGTGAATGTACATGCCGGCCATGTCACGGCAGGCCTGGTGGACCTGAATGCTGCGGATCAAGCTCATGCCCGTGACGAACGAACCGACGAACAAAACCACGAGCACAAGCGACGTCAACGCGAACTCGATGAGCTCCTGGCCGCGCTGCCGTTCTCTGCCTCGATCCGTCGCCACGCTTTTCCTCTCCCGGAGTGCCCGCGTTCAACGCGGCACTGAGTTCACGCCGGCTGGGTAGCCGCCCAGGATGTCGGATGAATAGACGCTCAGGGTGAACGGGCTGTGCGTGTAGAGGGCACTCGCCGAGAGGGTGCCGCTCAGTGGCGCGAGCCACGCCCAGGATACATTCTGCACTGAAACTTCAACGACGTTGCCGGGAATGTTTCCGCCGCTCGTAATGGGCGTGGTCAGGTTCGCGGGCGAATAGTAGGTCACGAAGATGTGCTGGGGGCTGTCGCTGACCTTCACCACGCCCAGCGCATACCGCTGGACCACCTGCTGGATGGAGGCATCCTGTCCCAGCGATCCGGAAGTCTGGAAGGTGATCGCGTACCGGCATCCTTCCCGCACCGCATTTTGGATCGTGCTCCAGCGGAACAGCATGAGCGAGAGGTCCGCAAACCCAAAGATCAGTGCGAAGAGTGGCACGAGCGTGAGCGCGGACTCGACCATTGCGTTCCCTCGAGACCGGCGCTGGCGGCGTTCGGAAACGCCCTTTGCCCCCCCTGTTCCTCTCGCCGTCGATGAGAACGGCGGCAACGAAGGTCTCGAGGCCGCCGGCCGGATGGCGACCCCGGAGCCGCGTGGGATGGCTCCGCACTCCTGCGGGCTCACCTGTCCGGATGCGACGGTGACCGCACACACTTGCGTTAGAGTGCCAGCCTTCATAACTGTTCTCATCGGTTCAATCGGCGCCCTCTTGAAGGTTCGATAGAGGGAAACCCGGGACAGGAAGCTGTGAAGAAATCGCGGCCCGTGCGGTTTTCCACAGCGGAACCTGTCGAGGCCAGGTCTGCCCGGGGCCGAAAAGGTCGGTTATTTCACAGCTTCCAGCCTGCGTGTTTCGGATTTGCCGAGGGGCGCGCCGTGTCCAGTCGGAGCTGATCCGCGCCTGCGCTTAGCAGCCTGTCCCGGTTTCGGGCGGTTGCTACAATAGGCGCATCCACATGAAGTCACTGCTTTTGCTAGCGATGGCGGTGCTATGCGCCGGCGCAGCGGCGCAGGGCGCACAGGCGCCGGCCAAGAAGGCCGTCCCCGCGGCCAAGAGCGCCGCGGCGGCAACACCAGCGGCGGCCAGAGCGGCGACCGCGAAGCCCGCAGCGGGCCTCAAATCCGCCCTGGACAAGGCGACGCTGGAAGCCTACCTGCGCCATCTGTTCGTGTGGGGACGGAACGTTAACGTGCAGATCTCCGATCCGAAGCCCTCGGAGCTGGCAGGCTTCCTGGAGGTGAACGTTCACGCCTGGAGGGACGATGCCAGCCAAGACGAGAAGTTCCTGATCTCCAGGGACGGCCGGAAGATCGTGAGAGCGACCGTCTTCGACGTCGACGAGAACCCGTTCCGGCCGGAGCTGGCGAAGCTCAAGACGCAATTCCAGCCGAGCTTCGGCACTCCGGGCGCGCCGGTGGTGCTGGTACTGTTCACGGACTTCGAGTGCCCGTTCTGCCGCGAGGAGGCCAACATGCTGCGGCAGAACCTGCTGAGCGCGTACCCCACGCAGGTGCGGGTCTACTTCCAGGACTATCCGCTGGCGCAGATCCACCCCTGGGCGCTGGCGGCGGCGCTGGCCGGGCGGTGCGTGTTCCGGCAGAACGCGGCGGCGTTCTGGGACTATCACGACTGGGTGTACGAGCAGCAGGCGCAGATCAACGCCGAGAGCTTCCGCTCCAGGCTGCTGGAGTGGGCCAAGGGCAAACCGATCGACGCCGTCCAACTGGCGCGCTGCCTGGACACGCGAGCGACCCAGACCGAGGTTGAGCGGAGCGTTGCCCAGGGGCAGGCATTGCAGGTGCGCTCGACCCCCACGATGTTCGTCAACGGGCGGCGGCTGGAGGGGCGGACGGCGTGGCCGCCCCTGCGCGACATCATCGACTACGAAATCGATTACCAGAAGACGGCGCGGAACGCCGGCGAAGATTGCGGCTGCGAAGTGAAGCTGCCGTAGCCCGGATGTATCACCAGCAATCTGCTGCGACGCGCGATGGGACTGCATCTACTCAAGTTGCGCTCGGCCGACATTGGTGGGGGTCGATCATGATCGACCCCTACTTGCCGCCCAGCCACTGGCTTGCGCGCGGCAGGCTGTCCGTTTGCGGATGCCAAAGAGCGGCAAAGCCCGCGCCACAACGCGGCGCCCGCCGGTGTGGCCTATTTGGTGTGAGAACTCCCATGCGAACTCTGCGTTTCCTTGCACTGAGCTGTTTCCTCGGCTGCGTTGCCAGCGCGGCCGAGCTGCCGCATTGCATACAGAATGCGTCCGCCCGCCCGGGTCTGTCTCTGGCCGGCCCCTGGCAGACCATCCTCGATCCGTATGAGTCCGGCTACTATGACTACCGTCATCAGCCGCGGCCGGACGGCGGTTTCGGCGCCAACCAGAAACCCAAGTCCGCCGGGGAGCTGATCGAATACGACTTCGATACCGCCCCGCGCCTGCTGGTTCCCGGAGACTGGAACACCCAGCGCCCGGAACTGCTGCTTTACGAGGGCACGATCTGGTACAAGCGCGACTTCGACTACGCGCGCAAGCCCGGCCGGCGCGTGTTCGTCTGGTTCGGCGCGGCCAACTACAACGCCATCGTGTTCTTCAATGGGATCAAGCTGGGAGAGCACACCGGCGGCTTCACGCCCTTTCAGTTCGAACTCACCAGCCTGCTGCGCGACCAGGGCAATTACCTGATCGTCAAAGTCGATAACCAGCGCCGGCCCGAGGCGGTGCCCACGCTGGTGACCGATTGGTGGAACTATGGCGGCCTAACCCGTGACGTGCGGCTCATCGACGTTCCGGAGACGTTTGTCGAGGACTACTCGCTACAGCTCGAAAAGGGGTCTCAAACGCGCGTCTCGGGGTGGGTGCGGCTAAACGGGCCGCGGCCGCGCCAGACGGTGGCGGTCCGCGTGCCGGAAGCCGGCATCTCGCAAACCGTGACCACCGACGAGACCGGTTATGCTTCGATCGTCTTCGACGCCCGGCTGAACCTGTGGTCGCCCGAGGCCCCCAAGCTGTACGAGGTGCTGATCGAAGCGGGCGCCGACCGCGTGGCGGACCAGATCGGCTTCCGTTCCATCCAGGCTTTCGGCCAGAGGTTGCTGCTCAACGGCCGGCCGCTGCACCTGCGCGGAATCTCCATTCACGCCGAAGCGGCCTTCCGCGCGGGACGGGTGTTCTCCGAGGCGGAGGCGCGCACGCTGCTGCGCTGGGCCAAGGAGCTGAACTGCAACTTCGTCCGCCTAGCCCACTATCCGCACGATGAGAGCATGACCCGCTTGGCCGACCGGATGGGCCTGCTGGTCTGGTCCGAGATCCCGGTCTACTGGACTATCCAGTGGGAGAACCCGGAGACCTACCAGAATGCCGAGCGCCAGCTCGCCGAGATGATCGCGCGCGACAAGAACCGCGCCGCGGTGATCCTGTGGTCCGTGGCCAACGAAACCCCGCGCGGCGACGCCCGCCTCAAGTTCGTCGGAGCGCTGGCCGAACGTGCCCGCGAGCTGGACCCCACCCGTCTTATCACGGCTGCCCTGGAGACCCACTACATCGACCCGCACACCATCGCGCTCGATGACCCGCTGGGGAAATACCTCGACGTCGTCGCCTGCAACGAATACGTCGGCTGGTACGACGGCCCACCCTCCAAGCTCGACGGCATTCAATGGAGAACCGAGTTCGACAAGCCCTTCATCATCAGCGAATTCGGCGCCGACGCCCAGGCGGGCCGCCACGGCGGCGAAGACGTCATCTGGACCGAGGAGTTCCAGGCCGACGTTTACCGGCGCCAGGTAGCCATGTTCCGTCGGATACCGTTTCTAAGCGGAACCGTCGCCTGGATTCTGATGGACTTTCGCTCGCCGCGCCGCCCGCTGGGCGGGATCCAGGATTACTGGAACCGAAAAGGGCTCTACTCCGACCGCGGGCAACGCAAACAGGCGTCCTACGTGCTCGCCGACTACTACCAGTCGCTCGCCGCGCCCACACCCGCGCCCAGATGATCTGCGCCTGGCGCGGCGGCTCGCTTCGAACGATGGGAGAAGATCGGGCTAACGTTCCGGCGGGCGGAGCCGATGGAGTGAGGTGGGAGCGTAATCGGCCGAATGCCCGCCTGGAAACTACCGCCGCTGATACTGCATCCGTTCGCGAACTCCTCCAGCGCAGACAAGCTAGTAGAGGCCTCGCGCGCGACTCTGGCACTGAGCGGGCTGATACCGGTCGAGCCCGGCGCGGCGGGCCAACTGGAAGAGCGCCTGCTGGCGGGCCGCTACTGCGAGCTGGCGATGCTGTTCTACCTGGGCAAGGACTTGGAGCGCTGGCTGACGCAGTGCCTGGAGTTTGCCGAAGGGACGCCGGCGCTGCGGGACCGCAGCCTGCGGAGCGAGAGCTTCGCGGCGCTGCTGGTGGAGGATCCGCCGGAGGATGTGAAGACCAAGCTGACCGCCTGGGGCGTCAACGAGTACAGCACGATTTTCGCGCGCGCGCTGGGACTGCACGCCGTATTCGCGTCGCCGCCCACGCGCGACCTGCTGGCGCTGGACTTCATCCGCCACTACCACCACTTTGCCGACTATGCCTTCGCCTGCCGGCAGCGGCTGTTCTCTGCCCCGCGAATCAGCTCCTCGGAGTTCCAGTTCGACCTGTACGCCTCGAGCGAGTACGCGCGGATGCTGGAGGAGGAGTGGGGGACCGAGTAGGCCGCAGAGAGCTTGCAGCTAGCAGCTACCAGCTCCCAGCTTCCAGCTATCAGCTTTCAGACGTGAGCCGCAGCAAGAAGCAGGCCGGACCGGGGGCGCCAGGCGAGGTGGCCGGGCCACGGGCATTATAATTCGTAAATGCCCTTCTCCCGAATCGTATTGGTGCGGCAGCACTTTCCGGACCACAACATCCGAGACATCCAGGGCGAGGTGCGGCGCGAGCTGGCCGGGGCGGGTTTCGCGGCTCGGCTGAGGCCGGGTGCGCGCGTCGCCATCGGCGTGGGCAGCCGCGGGATCGCCAACCTTGCCGTCATCGTTCGCGCGGTGGTTGACTTCTGGAAAGGTGCGGGGATGGAGCCGTTCATATTCCCGGCCATGGGCAGCCATGGCGCGGCGACGGCCGAGGGGCAAGCGGACGTCCTGGCGCACTACGGCATCGACCAGGCCAGAATGGGATGCCCGGTGATCAGCTCGCTCGAGGTGGTTTCACTGGGGCGGACGCCCGAAGGAATCGACACCGTCATGGACCGGCACGCTCACTCGAGCGACGGCGTGATGCTGGTAGGGCGGGTGAAGTGGCACACGAGCTTCGAGGGCCAGATCGAGAGCGGCCTGTTTAAGATGATGGCGCTCGGCCTGGGGAAGTTCGCCGGAGCGCAGCGCTACCACACCTACGGGTACCGGATGGGCCTGGAGCGGGTAATCCGCAGCGTGGGGCGGGAGGTGCTCAGGTCCGGCACGATTCTGGGGGGCCTGGCGATCCTGGAGGACGCCAACCACAACACCGCCAAACTCGAAGCCGTTCCGGTGGAGACCATGGAGCGGCGAGAAGAGGATCTCCTCAAGCTTGCGAAGTCCTGGAGGGGGCGGATTCCCGTCCAGGAGCTGGACATTCTGGTGGTGGACGAGGTCGGGAAGGACATCAGCGGCACGGGGATGGACACGAAGGTGATCAACCGGTCCATTGAGTGCCACTACAATCCCTGGCCGGATCTGCCGGTGATCCACCGAATCTTCGCCCGGGACCTGAGCGAGGCGACGTACAACAACGGGATTGGGATCGGGATGGCGGACGTGGTGACGGACCGGCTGGTGGGACGCGTGGACTGGGAGGCGACCAACGTCAACTCGCTGACAGCCTCGACGCCCACGGCAAGCCGCACGCCGATTCACTTCGCTACCGACCGGGAGTGCCTGGAAAAGATCGCCACGACGGTGGGGCGCATCGAGCAGGCCGAGGTGACCCTGGGCTGGATCCGGAACACGATGGCCCTGGGCCTGCTGGCGTTCTCGGAGAGCCTGCAGGAGGAGCTGAAGCAGAACCCGAATCTGGAGATCCTGGGCGAGCCGCGGGACTTGGAGTTCGACGGCGAGGCGAACCTGGTGAGTCCGTTGGCGGGGGCATCGGCCGCCGGTCATTGAGGGGCAGGCTGGGCGGCTTCTTGGGGCTTGGGCTGCTAGAACGAGGCAGAGGCTCGGCCGGGGCGTAGTCCTGGTAGTACCAGGACCCAATTTTGCCGCACAAGAGGCAAAAGTCGGTACCTTAATAGTACTTGATCAAGGGTAGTCCCATAACTTAAGATAAGATTCTGGCTTCTGGTCGCACCGCCAAGCGTGGTTGACGGGCCGTATTAGAGGGTAGCGGCAGGGTACGGGCGGGGGTGGCCGGAGCCGATAGTCTTCTTCAAACGCGTAGGAAATACCTTCCGAAGCGGGCGAGGACCTGAGGTCGTTGCCCGCTTCGGATCTGTCTTAGCCCGAATTCCTCACCAACAACCTGCCGCGCCTTCTCCTCGCGCCTTGCTCGGGTCGTGGTAAGGAATCGGGGCTAAGATCCTGGGTCGAGCCCGAAGATCTCAACCAAGCGCAAGCGGCTGGGCTTGCCAAAGGCGGCCGAGCGCAACTGAGCGGCGGCGGACGGTGCGCCCGTGTGGCGCAGCAGTGTCGGCCGCCTTGTGCTCCGTCCCCATCCAGGTGGGTACAACACTAGCACCTGTCCGTTCTCCAGCGGGGCGTTTAGCCAGCCGCGGTGGTCAGGACGGATTGAATCTTGCTGAAGATCGTGCTGATGCTATGGGAGATGTTGGGCATCAGCGCTCCGGCGGCGACGGCTACGAAGCCGGCCATGAGCGCGTACTCAACCAGGTCCTGCCCGCGATCATCCTTCAAGAACGCCCATTTCCAGATCAACTTAAGACACTTCATTCGGTCTCCTTCTCGCGCCCAGCGTAAGTGCAACTCAACAGTAACTCGGTTCTGGGAAAGCAGGAATCAGCGGAAGGACCCAGTTGGCCGCGTAAGAGGCCTGAGGACGGAGCGACAATTACACCCAGCCCGATCCCTTCACACGCCTTCGGCTGCGGCCTGCGGGAGGCCGGTGTTTTCTTAAGTTGCGCTCGGCCGGCGTCCTGGCCCCGCTGCGGACCTCCGGGCGGCGACCGTCAGCGCGCCGTGTGGCATTGCTGGATGGATCTGCGGCCCTCTCGTGCCGCCTGGTGACGGTCGTTGTGAGTAATGCGCCCTAGCCAGCCGCGGTGGTCAGGACGGACTGGATCTTGCTGAAGATGGTGCTGATGCTGGCGGCGA
Source organism: Bryobacteraceae bacterium (assembly GCA_050008815.1). GTDB lineage: Bacteria > Acidobacteriota > Terriglobia > Bryobacterales > Bryobacteraceae > JBEKLJ01. The sequence continues at coordinate 2,083 of JBEKLW010000019.1, read as the reverse complement.
TGTTGGGCATCAGTGCTCCGGCGGCGACAGCTACGAAGCCGGCCATGAGCGCATACTCAACCAGATCCTGCGCGCGATCATCCTTCAAGAAAGCCCATTTCCCTATAAACTTAAGACACTTCATCCGCTCTCCTTCTCGCGCCCAGCATAAGTGACAACTCAACACTAACGCGGCCCCGGGGAAGCAGGAATCAACGGAAGAACCCAGTTGGGTGTGCAAGAGGACCCACGGCGGGGCGGCAATCACACTTATTGTGCCGTCTCTGAAGTCTCTGACTCGATCGGCTCCCTTCCGGTTGCGGCTCGGCGCCCTGCGCCGAATCCCGGGCGTAGGCGAGCAGGTGCCCGGCAACGGTCAACGGACTTCAGAGACATGACACTAGGCGGCAACGGTCGACGGACTTCGGAGACGTGACACCGGTTGCCGCGCCGGGGTACCCTGTCTCCTCGGCTACAATTCAGTACAGGCGTCGCAGTCGCGCCTAAACACAGTGACCTTCGGCGAGCCACACGCGATCACCATCTCTCCAGACCTGGCCGGGTTGGACGCCTGGCTCGCCTCCCTGCCCGAGCAGGCGGCGGTGTTCCTCATCTGGCCACGCCAGGGCGCCCCGTATCTGGCCCGCACCAGCCTGCTCGGCCGCCGGCTCAGACGGCTGCTGGGCGAGCGGGCGACCCCCAGCCGCTGGCTGAATCTGCGGCACGCGGCCAGCCGCGTGGAGTACTGGCTGGTGGGGTCGCGCCTGGAATCGGCGCTGCTTCATTACCAGCAAGCGCGGCAGAGCTTCCCGGATTCCTACCTGCGGCTGCTGAAGCTGCGCCTGCCGCCCTACGTGAAGCTGATGCTCGGCAACCCGTTTCCGCGGACCCGCATCACGGCGCGCCTCTCAGGCGGCCGGGGCCTCTACTACGGCCCGTTCCGGACGCGCGCGGCCGCCGAGCAGTTCGAGTCCCATCTGCTCGACCTCTTCCAGGTGCGCCGCTGCCAGGAGAACCTGGCGCCCTCGCCCGCGCACCCTGGCTGCATCTACGGTGAGATGAACAAGTGCCTGCGGCCGTGCCAGCAGGCCGTCAGCGCGGAGGAATACCGCGCCGAGGCCGGCCGCCTGGCGGCCTTCCTCGAGACCGGCGGACGCTCGCTAGTCGAGCCGCTCCGGGCCGCCCGGGACCGGCTCAGTCAGGAGCTGCGCTTCGAGGACGCCGCACGCGCCCATCAGCAGATGGAGCGCGTCGAGGAGGTGCTGCGGCTGCGCGACGGCCTGGCGGAGGACATCGAGCGGCTGAACGGCGTGGCGGTGACCGCCTCGGCCGAGCCCGGCGCGGTCGAGCTTTGGTTCTTCCTGGCCGGCTGCTGGCAGCCCCCGATGCGGTTCCGGTTCGAGGCGGTTGAGGGCCGAACCGTGTCGCTCGACCACCGCCTGCGCGAGGCGGCCGCGGCGCTCGCGCCGGCCCGCTGTCCGGCGCCGACCCGCCAGGAGCACTTGGCGCTGCTGGCGCGCTGGTACTACTCGAGCTGGCGCGACGGCGACTGGCTGCCGTTCCGCGACCTGGCCCAGATTCCCTACCGGAAGCTGGTAAACGCCATCCACCGCGTGGCGGCGAATCGCTGAAACCGGGGTTGCGGCAGCAAGTTCGTTACGGACCAGGGGCAAGCGGGGTCAATCGCGGCTTGGCCGGGGTCGGGGTTGCGGGACCAGAATACCTGTTAAGCAGCACTGTTACGGTGCCGCTTCCAATATTTGCGATGGCGAGGTCCGGCTTGCCATCCCCGTCGAAGTCCCCCACCGCCACGGAAAATGGACCTGATCCCCCCCGGAACGGGCTGCCCGGTGCCTCCGTGAACCCGCCCGTTCCGTTGCCCAGCAGCACCGTTACTGTGTCTTTATCATTTGCGGTGGCGAGATCCGGCTTGCCATCCCCGTTGAAGTCCCCCACCGCCACGGAGTGAAGAAATGATCCCGCCGGGAACGGGCTACCCGGAGTCGCCGTGAACCCGCCCTTTCCGTTGCCCAGCAGCACGGTTACGTTGTTGCCCTTATGATTTGTGATGGCGAGATCCGGCTTGCCATCCCCGTTGAAGTCC
>JBEKLW010000189.1:0-5724 GCA_050008815.1 Bryobacteraceae bacterium | reverse complement strand
AGTCTGGAGGATGTTATATTTTTCAGAAAGATCGCGGATGGGACGCCAAAACATCTCGTTGAACTGCACGAATGCCATCACTGTTCCAATGGATACAATGCCTTCCAGCGCATTTCGTCCGGCATACCAGATAATGAGCCCAACTGCAACTGCGCCCGCTCGGCTGGCGTTTGGCAGCGGCGGCATAGGTCGCGCGCGACGAGGAACTCGGGCACGCGGATCATGAGCTTCCATTGCCAGGATTCGCGCGGCTGGCTCATCCAGTGCTTCACATCGGAGCACCACCACAGGCCCTCCAGGCCGCAGACCTTGTAGTCCTGCTTGCCCCCGAACTTGTAGGTCATCTTGATGGTGTAAGCGACGCCATAGAGCGCGCCGATCTTGGCCTGGAACTCCGCCCCGCTCGGCGCGCCCTGGCCGTCGATGGTCAGGTACCTGGCAGCGCCGATCTTGACGAGCACGGGCTCCCGCGGCGTCACGTAGTCGGACTTGTGCAGCTTGTAAAGGTCCACTTTCTCTGCTTTGGTTGTCTTGGGCATGGGTCAATCCTCAGTCAGCGGAGTATAGATGTCGGTGATCAGGTCGTCTGGACGGGTGGTGCGTGGCGAGTTCCGGTTGATCCGTTCCTGGTAGCTCTCGACCGTCCCGCTTCTCATCCTGGAGCGATTGTACCCGGCCCGCCCCGCCGGGAGCTTGACCTTTCTTGGGGGTTCGCGGCGGTGGGTCAGCTTGCCCGGGAATTCAAATGCGGTCGAGTACCTCGGCCGTCAGATCGCCTTGCACGTTGCCGGTGTTCACCGTGCTAGCCGGCTCAAACAGCAAGACCTGCACTTCCTCCTCGGCCACGGGACGATGCTCGAGCCCTCGGGGAACGATAAGGAACTCTCCCGCCTCCAGCCAGACGTGACGGTCACGGAACTCCACTCGGAAGCGGCCCTCAACAACCAGGAACAGCTCGTCTTCGGCTTCGTGATGATGCCAGACAAATGGGCCTGCGAACTTGACCAGCTTCACCTGTTGGCCGTTGAGCTCGCCGACGATTTTGGGTTTCCAGTACTCGCTGAAAAGAGAGAACTTCTCTCGTAAACTGACCTTCTCCATGTCCCGGAGCTTAGCATGGTGCAGGAACACTGGCAGCACCTCATCCACGTGCCGCAAGCCACACGCCGCAAGCCGGCGCTGAGCTCAGCGCGGGCTGAAGATACCGGCCTCGTCCCACTTCGTGATGGTCTCCTGGACGAGCGCCGCCATCTTGTCCACCACGCCCCGGAAGTAGGCGTCGGCCTTGGTTTGGTCGAAGCGCACGTAGCCCTGCCCAGCTGGTACAGGATGATCGTTGACGGGAACGGATAGGCCGACCAATCTCCGGGTCCAGGGCGCGGCGTCGCCAGTGCGTTCGAGTAGCGTTCCGGGTGCACCAGTTTCGGATCGATAGCCTGGATGAACGCGGTCTCGTTCCAACCGGCGTGGCCCCCGTCCTCGCCGAATACCTTCAGCGTGACGTCGGATGCGTATGACCACCAGTTGATAACCAGTGTGCGGACGCGATGCGCGCGGCCGGTCTGTTCGGCCAGCTCGTTCAGGATCGCGGTCTGCGGCCCGCCGTGGCCGTTGATGACGATGATGTTCTTGAAGCCCTGCCGCGCCAAGCCCGTGAGCACATCCGCCAGGTAGGCGCGATAGGCTGCCTCGCTGATGCTGAACCCGCCCGGGTAGGCGTCCAGGCTGCCAGTGACGCCGTAGGGCACCACCGGCGCCACCAGCGCGTTCACGCGCGGAGCCAGCGCCCTGGCGATGGCCAGCGGTGCCGTCGAATCCGCGCCGTTGTTGATGACTCCGTGCCCTTCCATGGTGCCGGTCGGCAGCAGCACCGTCCGGATCCTGGCCGGAACCAGCTCGCGGAATTCCATCCAGTTCAGGTCGCTCATCTCGCGCGTCGAGGGTTGCTGGGCCGCCGCCCCGGCCGCCAGCGCGGATGCAAGGACGGTGATGCGCAGTGGCGTCTTCATGGCGCACAGCTTAGCACGCACCGAAGACCGGCGACTGACACCGGTCTTCCCGCCGTCACCGATTTTCTGCCGACGTACAGCCCCTGCGGCGTGAGCCGCGCGGCCGCGCGGTTAGCGCCCCGTGGACGGTGCTGCGCCCTCTGAGGGTCTCCGTTGCTCAGGTGGCGGCCGGCTTCGAGCAGCACCTGGTAGGGCGGCCCTCCCGGTCCGGCAACGGCCGCGTCAGGGAACTCCGCGCGGGCCTCGGAATGGTTGCCCGAGAGGCCGCGGAACAACGGATGGCTGCCGCGCGAAGTTCGGGAGAGCCGTCAGGCAGACTGGCTGACGGGACGCAACATCCGCCTGCGTAGCCGGCTCACCAGATACGGCATTGGAGTCCCAATGTGCGTCCAGCGTCACCAAGCGCTTCAATGACCTGCAGCCAGTTGGATAACAACTCCCTGTAGTTGTCGCAACCTTCAAAAACGACGCTGGTATTGAGTTCCTTCCTCGCATCGATGAATTCAACCTCCTTGAATTCACCTGCCTGCCGCAGCGCCGGATCTACGAAATCGACCAAGTTGTCAAGGAACTTCTGTGCTATGCGTCTCGCGGCTCGCTCGTCAGCATTGTTCCTCTGTCGTTCATGCAGGACAACCATGTGAGCCAGGCGACAGAAGTACTGCTTGAGGTTCAGGGTCACGCCGAAATCAGTCCGGTATATGCGGCTCTCGACCAGAACCTTCGCAAGGCCCTGCCCAAGTGAGGCTTGAAAAAAACCATCATCGGATGCCCAAACCATCGCCCCGTCGAACGGAATCGCAGGGGGTCCGCTTACCGCAACTGCAAAGGCCGCTCCACCAGTCACCTGCTTCTCTGGAGAGGGGTCCACACCGGTGTAGTCGTAGATGAACCTGTAGTACTCGTCCGCACGATCGGCCAGCACGAAATGAGCCCGTACCGCGGGCCTTCCCGTGTACTGACCGGACACAACCCGAGCCTTGCCCGCGGAGATCATCCCAACATGGCGATCGACGACCTCTGGGAAACCGCTCAGCGGAGCGGTCCCGGGGTCGACACGAACAAGATAGTCACAGTTCGCTATCCTAGCGAGTGCAAGTAGACGGTTGACCGCGCCCCCATAGCTGTAGTTGTGATAGAAGGGCATCGGCAGCTCGTCAGGCCATTGCTTCAGGACTGCCCGGTTGCACTTCTGATCCCACAAGTATCCTTCAGATCCCTTGGGAGAACCTCCGCGGATTGCAGACAACAGCGAGGCGACCTTCGGGTCATCACGGCTTTCTTCCGTCTCGAGTCCCAAGACTATTGGACCGTGTTCCCGCAGAGCCTCGCAGAACAGGCCTACGGTGTTCGCGACCATGTCGTGCTTCCCGAAAAAACTCGTGCCCAGCATGATCCTCGATGTGCTGTTCATGGGACCTCTCTATCCTAAGCCTGCTACCAGCCCACAGATTACCACCCAGAAGCTGCCGCGGTGTCCCTCTCGAACCGGACCCTGATCCGTCCGTAACGTGTTGAGCACCGCCCAGCAGCAGGTCGCGAGCGGAGGTGTGAGGAAGATCCGGCCGCCGCCTTCGCGGCGGCGCGGCGCTCAAGGCCGCGACCAGCCTTTCGTAGCGACCGAACAGATGCTCCAGCCGCTCCCGGTCGCCAGTAAAACGGGCCGCCCGGTAGAACCCGTTCCAACGACACCTTGGGAGCGAAGGAAGGCCGGGTCGTGTGGGTGGTCCTGCTGTCAGGGAAAGAGGGCCTTCAGGAATCTCTCCATCTTCTTCCAATAGTCTCTGAGCAACGCCAGGCCATCGGCCATGTAAGTCTGTGATTGGATCGCACACTGAAGTTGGAACACGACCGCCCTCCCGGTCCTGGCGGATACCGCCGCTTCAACCACATGGAATGACTCGTGAGCGAAGTTCCGGTAGGCGCTCACCTCCTGGAACCATTGCTGATCGTCCAAGTTGTGCAGTGCTTCCTCGATCCTGCGATCGGTCCTTGCCGCCCGCTTCAGCGAATCTCGGACGGCGACCATCTCCCAGAAGAAGCTCCGTAGATGCCAGTGGAAGAGTTCGACCTTGTCATTGCTCGCCAGCCCCTTCTTGAACTGATGCGTGACTTGCCACAGATGGTAGAATGCGCCCCGGAGTGCAAGCCATGAATCGTCCTTCGCGGAACACTCGGGCATTGGCCGAAGGATGGTTTTCGGACGGCTTGGCATCTTTCTCAGAGCACCGTGAACAGGAGAAGCGCCTGACTCTCCATGGTAGCGAGACAGTGGCCTCTGCGTGAGCGGTGGCTTGGCGTTCGGGGGTCTTCTCACAGTCTCAGCAGGGAGCGGTCGGCCACTCGGTCACCGCACCGCTTCTGCGCCGGAGGCGCAACGGCGGTGGCAAGCCGAGAGGGACCCGCTACGTGTGGCTGGGGGTCGAAAGTGCCCGGTCGCCGCCGCGCTGGGCTGAAAGCTGCTGGCCGGGGAGCCGAGAAAGAATTCTGGGTACACGGCTGCGCTCCGCCGAAAGTGAACGAGTCGCGGCAATCAGCCCGCAGTGTCCCCGAATTCTTTCTCGGCTTCTGCGCGTTCCGCGCCAGCGCCTTGCCGCTCACGGCAACCGCTGGCGGCTCGCGGCTACTGCCCAAACCGCCCGCGGTAGGCCCATAGGCCTAGGGCCGGGTTCGAGATGTAGAAGATCTCCTCGCCGCCGACGGTGTTGTAGCCGTCCTTCAGCTTGGCCGGATCGTAGCGCTCGATCATCTGATCCAGAGGGGCGTAGTTGAAACTGGCGCCCTCGATCTCTTCCTTGCTCAAACGTCCGGGGCAGTAGGTGATCCTGAACCGGCCTTCCGAGGAGCCGTGGATCAGGTGGGCGGCGGCGCTCAGATTGGCGGCCAGGTCGGCGCTTTCCTTCACGGCCTGGAGCACCGCGGGCGTGCCGGTGTAGCCGTACTTTCGGATCGGCTTGTCGATGCCCGGGTCTTCGCCGAACTCCTGCACGCCCGGCGCCAGCACGATCAGCTCAGCCCCGTCCGCCAGCGCCATGCGCGTTCGGTAGATCGACTTGTTTCCCAGCCAGGTGCTCTTGAACTCGCCGGGATCGAGAAACACCACCGCCTTGCGGATCTCGCGGTCGAGCATTACGAAATTGACTTTCAGGCTGAGTTCGGCGGCCTTGTCGAAACAGGCGAGGTCGTCGCCCACGAAGAGGCCGCGCGTCACCAGGCGGCCGGCGTCGTCCTTGCCCACCACGGTCAGCACGTAAACGATCGGCAGATGGCGCGCGAAGTGCTCGGCGGCGTAGTTCATCACGCGCCGCACGGGATTGTCCGCCCGGCCCATGATCCGTTCCATGCCGTAGACCGCTCCCAGGAAGTGGCTCTTGCTGATGCCGTCCATGCCTCCCGTGCCCACGAAGATGTTCTTGCTGTGATTGGCCATGCCGATGACTTCGTGCGGCACCACCTGGCCGATCGAGAGAATCAGGTCGAAGCCGCCGTGGACCAGCAGTTGGTCCACCTGCGCGGGCCACGCGAAGTCGAGCTTGCCTTCGGATTGCTGCCGGATGAACTCGGCCGGAACCTCGCCCAGCGTGACCAGGCCCTCGCGCCAATCGTGCACGCGGAACAGCGAGCGCGGCATGTCGCCGAACATAGTCGCCAACTGGCGCTCGTCCATGGGGCTGTGGGTACCGAGGGCCGGCAGCACGTCGGTGAGCCGGTCCCC
>JBEKLW010000188.1:0-5739 GCA_050008815.1 Bryobacteraceae bacterium | reverse complement strand
TCACGTACTGGTAGTAGTCGCCGGCGAGCACCCCCCAGGGCTCGGCGCCCGGCGTGCCCACGGTCTGCTCGACGAGGAGCTTGTACAGGTCCGAGGCGCGCAGGTCTTCGCGCGCCGCCTCGAGCATCGCCCCCAGCTCCGCCTTGGAGATGTCCAGCAGGAAGAGCTTCAACCCCACGCCGGTCTCCAGGCGCCGCAGCAGGAAGAAGAGCGCGCGCCAGGCGGCCTCCAGATCCTGAAAGCCGGGCTGGTGGAGTAGCGCGCGCATCTGGGCCGTGATGGTCGAATCCACCTGCGCGATGAGCTCGGCCTGCCGCGGGTCGGCCCCGGGCACCAGGTGCGGCGCCACCAGATCGCGAATCAGGCGCTCCCAATCGTCCAGGGCGCGTCGCGGGCGCGTCACCGCGGGTTCGCCCAGCAGCTCGTCGAGCGTCACCTTGCCGGCTGGCGGCGCTGGCGGCGGGACCGCCGGGACCGCCGGGCGCAGGGCTTCGGCAGCGGCGGCGAAGGTCGCGCGGTCGCCCAGCTTCTCGCGGGTCTCGCGGAGCGCGCCGAACAGCTCCGCCGCTTCGAAGATGCGGTCGGGATGAAAGTCCTCGAGCTCGCGGAACCGCAGCGCAATCGCCGCCGCTTCGGCGCCCGTCACGGGCAGGCGCAGCTCCGGCCGCAGCTTGTCGAGCACTTGCTCGAAGTTGTCAGGGTCGATCCGGACGGGCTTCCGCCCGGCCAGCGTGGCCTCGCAAACGCCCCGGTTGGCGCGGCCGCTGAAATCGCCCAGCACGAGGATGCGAAACGGGGTTTCAGGCTCTGAACGCTCGAGCCACGGCCTGGGCCGCGCTTCGATGTCCAGCTCAACATCGGCAAGAGAGGAATACTTCGGCATAGGCGCTCGCAGGTGCTCGGGGGGTATTATAAGCCGCCGCCGTGGGCCAGCGCCAGAGGTGTTTGCGGACCATGAACTTCCGGCCGCTCGAGGCGCCATGCTGCCGGCGAAGTACTACCCCCTGCGCGAGGAGCCGGCGCGGGTGGCGCGGCCCGGCTCCGCGGCCGCGCTCGAGGCGTGCGCCGCGGCGGGGTAGGGAACCGGCGCCTCCGCCAGCTCGGCCAGCGCGCCGGCCGGTATGCCCCCGGCCTTCTTGAGGAAGACCATCCGCCCCGCCGCCGCGTCGTAGTCCACGCGGATCCAGTCCCCGCCGCGGACCTGTTCGGTCGCCACCAGGTTGGACATGGGCTCGACCAGGCGGCGCTCGATGGCGCGTTTCAGATGACGCGCGCCGTACTTCATGTCCGTCCCTTCCGCCAGCACGAAGTTCTTGGCGCCGTCCGTGAGAGTGAACAGGAAGGGGTTGGTGGCGGTGGCCTGGAAGACCCGCTGCTGGACCAGGCGCAGCTCGATGTCGAGAATCTTCCGCAGCTCGGCCTCGCCCAGAGGCTTGAAGACCACGATCTTGTCCAGCCGGTTGATGAACTCCGGCGTGAACTTCCGCCGCGCCGCCTCGACGGCGGCCTCGGAGATCTTGCCCGAGAGCCGCTCGTCGGGCGTGTAGCTCTTCTGCTCCTGCGGACTCACGTGGAAGCCCAGTTTCGGGCTCAGGATGCTGCTCATCTCGCCCGCACCGAGGTTGCTGGTCAGGAAGATCATGGCCCGCGAGAAATCCACGCGGCGGTTGTCGCCCAGCGTCAGCGTGGCTTTGTCCAGGATGCCCAGCAGCAGGTTCCAAAGAGCGTCGCTGGCCTTTTCGATCTCGTCGAACAAGACGAAGCTGACCTTCGCCTTCTCGGTATGGTACTGGTTGAGCAGGTCCTGGCTCAACAGCGGGTGCGTCTCGCGATGCCCCAGGTAGCCCGGCGGCGAGCCGACGAGTTTCGCGATTTCGTGACTGTGCTGGAACTCGGCGCAATCCACCTTGACGACCGCGCGCGGGGTGCCGGCCACCGCTTCCGCCGTCGCCTCCACGATGCGGGTCTTGCCCGAGCCCGTCGGCCCCAGGAACAGGAAGCTCCCGATCGGCCGCCCCGGAGCCTTCAGGCCAGTCAGGTGCATCTGGTAGACGCTCACGATCTGCTCGACCGCCTCGTCCTGCCCGACAATGTCTCGCTTGAGGCTGGCTTCGAGCGACTCGGCGTCGCGGCCCGTCTTGGTGGGATCCAGCGCCATGTTCAGCCGAAGCATTTTGCTCAAAGCCCCTCTCGGTCCTTCTGCCACATTAGATGCAGTTGGGCGGCCAATGGATAGCTACATTTCGGCCGGCGGTCGGGGCGTGTCCGGAGGGAGTCCGCAGTCGCAGCTGGGATGAAGATGTCGGCGATTCTTCCGGCAGCTCAGCTTTTCTTGGGCTTGGAGGGCCGGATCTCGACCCGGCTGATCAGCGTGCGCTCCGGCATGTGCAGGACCGCGATAACCACCTCGGCAATGTCCTGCGGCGCGATCTTCCAGCTCGCCGCCGAGGCCGACGCGCCAAACTCCGTGTCCACGCTGCCCGGCATCACGTAGCAGACGCGCACGTTCTCGTAGCGGTGATCGAGCATCATCGCCTCGCTGAAGCCGTTGACCCCGAACTTGGAGGCGTTGTAGGCGGCGCCGCCGGCGAACGGGTTCTTTCCCGCCAGGCTGCTGATGTTGATGACGAACCCGCCGCCTCGCTGGCGGAAGCGCGGCAGGGCCTCCCGCGAGCAGTAGAACAACCCGTCGAGGTTCGTGCCGACGATGCTGCGCCACTGCTCGATGCTGGTGTCCGCGACGCTCGAGAACACGCCCACTCCGGCGTTGTTGATCAGAATGTCCAGGCCGCCTAGCTGCTCATCGACCCAGCGGAACAGCGCGGCCACGTCGCCGGGGTTCGAGACGTCGGCGGCCCGCCCGGCGACCTTGCCCTGATTGCGCAGTTCGGCCACAGCGCGCTCGACGCCCCCCGCCGTCCGGCCGCAGATCGCGACGGAGGCGCCGTGGTGGAGCAGCGCTTCGGCAATCGCCCGGCCGATGCCGCGCGTCCCACCAGTCACCAGCGCGGTTTTGCCCTCGAGAAACCGGTCCATGCCTTCATTATTTCGCTTCCGGGCCCGGAAGCGCAAAAAAGCCCACGGCCCCTCGCGGGGCCGTGGGCGCGCGTCACGTTGAGAAGGAAACGGGACTGATCAGCCTCAGTTGCGGCGCTTCAGCGTCGGCCGGTCTTCTTCGTCGCCCTTCTGACCGCCGGATTCGCCGCCGGTCGTGGTGCCGGTGCCGGGCTTCTTGCGCAGCCGCGGCTTGTTGGCATCCTTATCGTCGATCTTGTGGCGGTTTTCCATCGCCATCAGGCGCGCCCTGACGTTGTCGAACTCCGACGTGTTAACCACGTACTCGGGCCGGGCCTTGAGCAGTTCCTGGATGTTCCTCTGCGCCGTCCGGATCCGGTCGTCGGTGAGCGGGTGGCTAGAGAAGACCTGGCTGATGGTACCGGGTTTGCGCTTCTCCAGCGTCTGGATCTTCTCGAAGAAGTCCACGAACGCCGTCGGGTCGTAACCGGCCTTGTACATGTATTCCAGGCCCAGCATGTCGGCCTCGGCCTCGAAGGCCCGCGAGAACTTCAGGAACCCGATCGGCACCAGCACACTGGCTGCCTGGCGCACGCCGTACCCGGCCCAGCCGCCCATGAAGATCAGCGGGATCGTCGCGAGATTGGCGATGGTGCCTCGGGTGGCCTGGCGCGTTCCATGCCGCGCTGCCACGTGCGCGATCTCGTGCGCCATCACGCCGGCCAGCTCGGCCTCCGACTCGGCCTTCAGTACCAGGCCCGAATTGACGAAGAAGAACCCACCGGGCAGCGCGAAGGCGTTCACTTCTTCGCTGTCGATGACTTTGATGGTGAAGGGAACCTTGGCGTCGGAGTTCCGCACCAGGTTCTGGCCCACGCGGTTGACGTATTCCGACACCACGGGGTCGTCGACCAGCTTGGCCTGGCGCTCGACTTCCTGCGCCAGCTGCTTGCCGATGGCGATTTCCTTCTCGAGCGAGTAGATGTTCAATCCGCGGCCGACGTCGCGGTTGCCGATCTCGTCCGGGTCCTTCTTCTTGTCCGCGGCCCAGCCGGCCTGGGGGGTCAACAACGCCAGCGCCGTCACCACTGCCAGCGCGAAAGAGGAGAGCCGCCTCATGAAAAACCTCCTGCCCAGTGAATCTGATACAAGTATACTCCCGGGCTAGCCAACGTTCTCCGTCACCTGTTTAACGTATCCTTTCTAGGATGGGTTGCGAGGAAACCGCCAGTCTCGTCCCGCCTCTCTGGGAGCAGTACCGCGACCAGTTCCCGGTCGCCGAGCGCTTTCTTTACCTGAACCATGCGGCCGTGGCGCCGCTGTCGAAGGCCGCCGCCGACGCCATGAAGCTGCTGACCGAAGATGCGTGGCGCAACGGCGCCCTCCACTATCCGGCCTGGCTGGAAGCCTGCGAGGGCCTGCGGCAGGCCGGGGCGCGGCTGATCGGCGCCCACCGCGACGAGATCGCCATCCTCAAGAACACCTCCGAGGGCCTGGCCACGATTGCGCTCGGACTGGATTGGCGGCCCGGCGATCACATGGTGGGCTTCCAGGAGGAGTTCCCCGCCAATGTCTTCCCCTGGAAGAGGTTGGAACGAAAGGGCGTGGCCGTTGAGTGGCTCTCCGTCGCGGACCCGCTGGAGCGCATCGACCAGGCCTGCCGTGGCGCCCGCCTGCTGGCCATCAGCTTCGTGCAGTACCTGGGCGGCCAGCGCGCGGACTTGCTGGCCATCGGAGAGATTTGCGCCCGCCGTGGCTGCCTGCTGGTGGTGGATGCGATTCAGGGCCTGGGGGCCTTTCCAATTGACGTGCGGAAGGCGCGCATCCACGCCTTGGCGGCCGACGGGCACAAGTGGCTGCTGGGTCCCGAAGGTTGTGCCGTCCTATATGTGCAGAAGGACTTGCAGGATTCAATCGAGCCGGTTGAGTTCGGTTGGACCAACGTCGCCAACTACCACGACTACGCCAGCCGCGACATGACCCTGCGAGCCGACGCCGGCCGCCATTCATGAGCGGACCATTCGCGGTATCGCCGGCCCGATCGAACCGGTTGTCGTATCGAGCGGACCTTGCAAGGAAGTCATTCATTGCGGCGACGATCTCGACCTGAGAAAATTGCCGGTTCCGACCTGGACGCCCGAGAAAGACGCCGGGCCTTATTTCACGCCATTGTGGGTCACGAAGGATCCGGACAACGGTGTTCGCAACATCGGAATCCGCCGCGCCCAGCTCAAGAGCCCCAACACCACCGGCATATTGTACGGTGCCCCCGATCGGGGCGGCGCGATCCATCATTCCAAATGGCAGCGTCATGGCGATCGCGAAGACCACCAGGAATATTGTCTTAATTACCTTCATAGAATTAAACCTCCCTAAATAAAAAGGTGTGTTGCGTGAACGACTTAAAGTCTTTAATCTGGCACACCTGACTTTTCCGGCTGCATTCTGAATACCATTGAAAGCGGCTGTTTAATTTTTGTACACATAGGATATTGCGAAGCTTAGCCGCCGCGCACCTTTCGTACCTGATTGCAAGGAAACCATTTGCGTGAAATCTCTGACACTTTTGAGGGAAATTACTCATCGAATCGAGGTATTTATTTACATGCGACCAGATTTCACCCTTTCTCGTCTCGCCTCCGCCCTGGGTGCATTCTTCCCCTAGCCTTTCACAGGCACAGGCAAATACGGGGTAGTACATGATTATTCCGTCGCCTCCACCGT
>JBEKLW010000187.1:0-5742 GCA_050008815.1 Bryobacteraceae bacterium | reverse complement strand
GCCTGCCGGATGATGCGCACCGCTTGCCGCATCTCCTCCATGCGCACCAGGTACCGGTCGTAGGTGTCGCCATGGGCGCCCGTGGGAATCTCAAACTCGTATTTCTCGTAGCCGGAGTAAGGCTGCGCTTTGCGCAAGTCCCACTTGACCCCGGTGGCCCGCAGCATGGGCCCGGTGACGCCGTAGGCCTTGCAGTCTTCGGGGGTCAGGACGCCCACGCCCTTCATACGCCCGATCCAGATGCGGTTGCCCGTGAGCAGTTCCTCGTACTCGTCGATCTTCGGCGGCATCAGATCGCAGACCGCCTTCACGTCCCGCTCGAAGCCCTCGTAAAGCCCGTACAGGAGGCCGCCGATGCGGAAGGCGTGCGTGGTGAGCCGCGCGCCGCAGTACTTCTCGAAGATGTTCAGAATCTCTTCCCGCTCCCGCATCACGTAGAACAGCGGCGTGATGGCGCCGACGTCCAGCGCGTGCGTGCCCAGCCAGAGCAAGTGGCTGGCGATGCGGTTCAGCTCGGTGAGGATGACGCGAACCGCCTGCGCCCGCGGCGGCGCCTCGGTGTTGAGCAGCTTCTCGACGGCCAGGCAGTAGCCCAGGCCGTTCGAGACGGCGGCGCAGTAATCCATGCGGTCCACGTAGGGCGCGAACTGCTGGTAGGTCCGGTTCTCGCCGATCTTCTCGACGCCCCGGTGCAAATAGCCGACCACGCACTCGGTCCCCAGCACCTTCTCGCCATCCAGCTTCAAAATCACCCGCAGCACCCCGTGCGTGGAAGGGTGCTGTGGCCCCATGTTCAGGACCAGCTCGGTGGAATCGAGAAAAGTTGCGGCCGTGACCGCGCTGCTGGGCGCCGGTGGCGCGGAAGCGGCGCCTCCCGGGGCTGTGACGCGTTCTTTCGGAGATCCCTGGATTTCCATGTCCTATTGACCGCTCTCGATGCCCAAGTGCTCGCGGACCCAGCGGTTGTCCATGTCGGTGATCGGCTTGTCCTTCCGCAGCGGGTGCCCCTCCCAGTCCTCCGGCAGCAGGATGCGCCGCATGTCCGGGTGGCCGGCGAACTCGATGCCGAACATGTCGAACACCTCCCGCTCGAGCCAGTTGGCTGTCAGGTGCACGCCGGTTGCCGTTTGGGGCTGGTAGCCATCCGGGATGCGCGTCTTGATCCGGATCCGCTGGTTGCGAGCGAAGCTGTAAAGGATATAGACCAGCTCGAACCGCTCGGGCAGTTTGGGCCAATCCACGGCCGTGACGTCCACCAGGTAGTCGAAGTCCGCCTCAAGCTTCAGAAACTGAAGGATCGGAACGACGGCCTCCGGCCTGGCCACCAGGAAGCTCTGCCCCAGGTAAACCGAGAACTCGAGGATCTCCTCGCCGAACCGGCCCTTGAGCCGCTGCGGCAGCTCGCCCTCCCACGGCGCGGCGGCCATGGTGGCCGGAGCCTTGGGTGCGGGAGGTGCGGCAGGGGGTTTTGGACCGGCCGGTGGGGCAGGCTGCGCAGGCTTGCCCTCCGGCTCTGTTTCCTCAGGCATGGATACTCCAGATGGTGCGGAGACCACCAACGTAGCACACGCTCAGCTCGGCTATCAATTTGACGGGATGACAGCTTCTTCATGGCCGGAGAGATTCTCTCAGACGTGGTCGGCGGTGCGCGAGGAGTTGGTCCGCCTCGGGCGGGGGCTGCCGCCGGAGGGTTGACGCCGGCGGCACAAGCACTACAATACAAACAGCCCCAAAGGAGTGCGCCATGCAGACGGCCGCTTCCCATGTCTCCCCGTTCAGCGGCTCCTGGTATCCCGACTCACCGGACGAGCTTCGGGACCTGATCGAGCAGCTATTCGCCGGTTCGGAGCGCCGCACCGGGCCCTATCTGGCGCCCCGCGCCGCCGGCTTCGTGGTTCCGCATGCCGGGCTGATCTACTCCGGAACGGTCGCCTCCGCCGCCTATCGCTCGATCCGCGCGCTGGCTCCCGAGCGCGTCGTGCTGCTGGGCTTCTCCCACCGCGGCGGCGCGCCGGGGGCCTGGGTACCGGAGGTGTGCTCCTACACGACGCCGCTCGGGGAGGTTGCCGTCGATCGCCCGTTTGTCGCGCGCCTGGTGGAGGGCGGCGAGTTCGGCCTGGTTTCCGAGGAAGTGGTCTGCGACCATTCCGTCGAGATCCAGCTCCCGCTGTTGCAGGCGGCGGCGCCGTCGACGCCGGTGGCGCCCATCTATGTCGGCCGCCTGGGGACCGAGGCGCGGGCGGCAGCCGCCGAGCGGCTGGCCGGCTTGCTGACGCCCGGCACGGTGTTGGTTGCCAGCTCCGATTTCACGCATTACGGCCGCAGTTTCGGCTATCAGCCGTTCCCCGCCGACGACTGGGTCGGCGATCGCCTGCGCGAGCTGGACGGGCGCGTCATGGACGCGGCGGGCACGCTCGCGCCGGACGAGTTCTTGGGCGTCCTCCGCCAGACCGGCGCCACCGTGTGCGGCTTCGATCCCATCGCGCTGCTTCTGGAAACGCTGCAACTGCTCGATGCCCGGGAGGAGATCTTCCAGGACACGCTCGATTACCAGACTTCGGGGGAAATCACCGGCGACTACCGGCACTCGGTGAGCTACGCGGCGCTGGGCTACATCCCCTATCGCGCCTTTGAGTTGGGAGAGGCGGATCAGCGGGAACTGCTCGAAAGCGCGCGGCGCACGCTGACGCACTACCTCGAGACCGGCGAGCGCAAGCTCATCCCGCCGCAGGCCGGCAGCCCCGCCCTGGCGCGCCGCGCGGCGGCGTTCGTGACGCTGCACAGCCACGGCGCCCTGCGGGGCTGCGTCGGCCGGCGCGAGGGCCTCGAGCCCCTGGCCCAACTCGTTCCCGCACTGGCGCTCTCGGCCGCCCTCGAGGACACGCGCTTCGACCCGATCCAGCCCGGCGACACCGGCCTCGAGCTGGAGGTCTCGGTGCTCACTCCCATGAAGCGGATCCTCAGCCTGGACCAGTTCCGCGTCAACCAGCACGGCGCGCTGCTGGAGGCCGGCTCCAACCACGGCCTGCTGCTGCCGCAAGTGGCCACCGAGCGCGGCTGGAGCGCGGAGCAGTTCCTGGAGGCGCTCACGCGCAAGGCGGAGGTGAGCCGCCGGGCCTACCAGGACAGCTCCACCCGGCTCTACGTCTTCCGGGCGCAGATCATTCCGTAGGCAGGCACACCGCGGCTCTCGAACTCCCGCCTAATTCAGCACGCGTACGACCTTCCAGTACTTCGAGTTCGGCAGCCGCTCCACTTCCACCTTCTGGCCGCCGGTGATCTCCGGCGTGAGGAACTCCCGACGAAACGCCCTGACCTGCGAGCCGTCATCCAGCTTCACGAGCACTGCAACCTCTCCATCGATAATCGCGATGCCGGTTACAGTGCCCGTCTTGCGGCCCGATCCGCAGCCTGGGAGTAAACAGCAGACCAGAACCAGGATAAGAAGCAGAGAAAGGGTGGTGTTGAGTATGCGCTCGAATCTGCTCATGGTGCCTTTCTGAGTGCGGCAGCGCCTGTGGGCCGCGCGGCCACACGGACTTTTCTCAGATAGGATAGAACAGCTCGGGAAGGTTTGGTACTGCGGGGTTTCAGCGGGTCGCGCGGCGGATCGGCTCAGGCGGGCGGCGCGGCCTTCTTGTGCAACGCGGCAACCAGCCGGTCGTGGACTTCCCGGGGAATCGGGCAAGGCTCCGTGTCGCGGAAGATCTGGATGGTCTTCTTGGTGGTGTCGCAGACGACCCAGCAGTTCGGGCACTCGCTCAGATGCGCTTCCAGCTCCTGCCGGACCTCCTCCCGGAGGCTTTCGTCCAGGAAATCGCTGAGCTCCTCCAGAAACTCCTTACATGTAACCAAGGAAGTCATCCCCCTTTCGCTTGAAGTAGCGGGTGAGTTTCTCCCGCAACCGCAGGCGCGCGCGCAGCAGCCGGCTCTTGACGGCCGGCACCGACAGATTGAGGATGGCCGCGGTCTCTTCGATCGACAGCTCTTCAATGTCGCGCAAGGCGAACACCATCCGGAAGGTGGGCGGCAGGCTCTCGACTGCCTTCTCCAGAATCACGCGCATCTCCTCCCGCGAGTAGGTCTGCTCGGGATTCGGTTCCCAGACGGCGATCTCCCGAGGCAGGCTATCCTCTCCGCTGTCGTAAGGATCGTCCAGCGAGACCGAAGCATCGCTCTTCCGCTTGCGAAGCTTCATCAACGACTGGTTCACCGCGATCCGGACCAGCCAGGTGTAGAACTTCGAGTTCCCCTGAAATCCCCCCAGGTGCTCGTACGCCCTCAGGAAAGTCTCTTGCAGGACGTCCTCGGCGTCTTCCGTATTCTGGGTGATGTGCCGGGCCAGCCGGTAGATGTTCCTCTCGTAGCGGTTCACCAATTCGGTGAAAGCCTCGACGCCTCCCTGTTGGGCCTGGGCGACCAGCGCCGTTTCATCGAGCTCGCTGCCGCCTGCCTGCCCTGCTGTTTGGATCGTCAAGCCCGGCCTCAGGATTCATACTTTAACACAGGGCCCGCTCGACGCCCCTCGCAACGGCTTTCCGCGTAATCCGTCCGTGAGAACGCGCAGCGGGCACCAACTCAGGCGACGGGGGCGGTGCATTGGGATGCGGCATCCACCCGGCGGGTGCAGCCGTCGCCCGCGCTACGACGAGCGCCGGCTGCGCCCTCGTTTGCCCCTGCACGGCCTTGTTGAACTGCGGCGCCGAACCCAACGTCTGCGCCAGCACCCAGCTCTGGCACAGCACCACGCACAGCGCCAAAGCGACCAGAAGCCTCTTTCCCATCTCCGCCATCGAATCCTCAACCCTCCTTCCTGGGAGTCCTGCGCTCTCGATGAATGCTGCACGCAGGTATGACGAGTTATAGGGCAACCTGGGAAAACCGTCAAAACCAGATAAGTGGTGCCCTAGCGGGCCCGGGTGGCCGCCTGTCCATAGATGTTCATTGCCACTGGTTACTGTCGGCAGGAGAACATCTGACAAAGCGGCTGCTCTTGGGGCGATGGAACGAGGGACCGCGGCACCGACCAGATTGGACCACGTCGGCAGGAAAGCAAGGCGGCTGAGTGCAGGATGGCTGAAGGAAGGGAGAAGCCATGTGAAATGGGGTACGTCCTGGATTGTCCCCTTCCTGGACCGCCGAAGTTGCTTGTGATCGAGAGAATGGGCCAGAGGCGGGGCGGCACTGTGCATAGTTCCTCTAATCCGGCCTCGTCCGGAGAATCTGTGGGCACCGCCGGTTTCCTTGAAAATGGGGGGCAGAACAATCGCATCGGTAAGCCCCACTGTTTCAATGGATTCCGGGCCGCCCTTAACATGTTAAGACCCGCATTTGGAACCCGGAACCGGCCCTGGATTTCAAGGTGGCAGCGCTTCTCGTCCCATAGGCCATTTTTGGGGTAGCCGTTGGCTGGCGACGGGCGTCAGCCCAGTTGTTTTGGTTCAGCGTGAAAATGAGGAGAAGTGTCTCGCCGAAGGGGAGGAAGATTCCGCCCTTCGGTCGGGGATTTTCAAGGCATGAGGATCTATCGGTCCGATGTATTTCTTCCGGATTTTCTGGGCGGCACTCAACTCACCCTGGCTTTGGTATGACTTGGACAGGCCGCTGTTAGCGGCGCTTTGAACCGGAGACCTCCACCCAAATAGCCCACGGGAGGCCCTCCATGACCCGTGTTTTCAGCAGACCACGCTACAGGTCTGTCCTGTCTTGGACAGCAGTGAATTAAGATAACAGGGAATTCCG
>JBEKLW010000186.1:0-5751 GCA_050008815.1 Bryobacteraceae bacterium | reverse complement strand
CCCTTTTCGGCGGCGACCCGGAGAACGTAACGATCTTCGGCGAATCGGCCGGCTCCTTGTCGGTGAGCGGCCTGGTGGCCTCCCCGCGGGCTAGCGGCCTGTTCCAGCGCGCCATCGGCGAGAGCGGCGCATTCTTCCGCGCCGGGATCGGGCCGCGGCCGCGCGCCGAGGCCGAGCAGGCGGACGTCAAGTTCGCCGAGGCGGCCTTCGGAACCTCTTCCCTCGAGAAGTTGCGCGCTCTGCCAGCCGAGCAGATTCTCGAAGCCTCACGGAAGCCGGGGGTGTGGTTCATACCGGATGTCGACGGCTGGTTCCTGCCCGAGTCGGTGGAAGCCATCTACGCCGCCGGCAAGCAGAACCGGGTCGCGCTGCTCGCGGGGTGGAACACCGACGAAGGTAACTACCGGGCCTTTTTCGGCGATCTGCCGCCGACCGCCCAGAACTTCATCACGCGCGCCCGCGAGCGGTACGGGGACAGAGCCGATGCGTTCCTGACGCTGTTCCCCGCCGCCACCGACGCGGAGGCCAAGCGCTCGGCCGCGGATATCGCCGCGGACAACTTCATCGCGTTCGGGACCTGGAAATGGATCGAAGCACACGCCCAAACCCCAGGCGTCCCCGTGTACCGCTACCACTTCGAGCGCAACCTGCCGCTCCCCGAACCGGCCGCTCCGCACGCCGGCGAGATCGAGTACGTCTTCATGGCCCTGCCTTCCAAGAACCTCCCGTGGCAGCCCGAGGACCGGCAGGTTTCCGAGCTCATGGCCGATTACTGGACGAACTTCGCGAAGACCGGCGATCCCAACGGCCCGGGCCTGCCTCAGTGGCCGGTCTATCGCGCTCAGGACGGCTATCAGGTCATGCACCTGAACGTGCAGTCGAGGGCCGCGCCCGACGATCGCCGCGCCCGGTACCTGTTCCTCGACAGTCTCCCGCGCTCAGCGGTTCCGGCTCCCGGTCCGAAGTAGCGCTCAATCGCTCGAGGTGGACGTGCAGGCGCTGGGCCTGCGCCCGTGCTTCCGGACACTTTCTGCTAACGCAGTAGATGCGGCCCTATCGCGCGCCGCCTGGCTTCGAACGGTGTGAGAAGATCGGGCTAGCGGAACTTCAGCCGCAGCCGGCCGGCTGGGCTGTTGTATTCGAGCACCAGGTCCTTGGGCTTGTACTTCCCCTCCAGCGAAAAGTACAGCAGCCCGGACAGCAGTTGCCTGGTCTCTCTCTCCGGCAGCGCCTTCTTCTTGAGCACCGCCAGTACCGGGTCTTCCTTCTGTACACCGCCGGCCCGGACGGTTGCACTTGCCGTGGTGTCCGAGGGGGCGGTTCCCACGCCTACGTCCGATCCCGGGAGGCGCAGCGGAGGGCCGCCCATGCCACCCCATGTCGGCCCGCCACGCTGCGTCATCACGCCGCCGCCCCCGTCCGGGGCCGAGCTCACCACCAGCGCGTCCCGCCCCGCAATCTGCGAGGGCGCGAACGGCTGCGATTTCTGCCCGTCCTTGAAGCTCCGCAGCAGGAAATCGTCCCGGTTCACCGTCAGCGGCTCGCCCCCCATCGGCGCCACGTTCACATCCACCAGAATGAAATAGCCGTCGAGGTCCGAGCCGAGCTGCGCGCGCACGGCCTCTTTGCCCAGGTAGAGCGTGGCCGTGATCGCCACCCGGGCGTCGGCCGCCTTCGCCGTCGGAGGGGCCTTCTCGGCAGGCGCCGCCACCGCCCCGATCGTCAGAAGCACAACTGGCAGCTTCAGCATTTCAGTCTGAACCTCGCTGTCACCGGACGCTGCTCGTCCACCTCAGGCCTCCGGCTAACCCGATCTTCTCACACCGTTCGAAGCGAGGCGCCGCGCGAGGCCGGTAGATTCAAGGCGCGCGACGGGGTGAGCCCGCAGGCGTACTTGAAGAGTACGCTGAGGACTCACCCCGAGCGCAACTTGAGAAGATGCCGGCCTCCCGCAAGCCGCAGCCGAAGGCGTGTGAGAAGATCGGGTTAACTTCCGCCCACGGTCACGCGCAGCACCGCGATCAGGAGCGCGATGCCGCTGGCCACCAGCCCGGCGATTCCCAGCGGATCGCCTCGGGTCTTTCGCGCCAGGACCACGTGCAGGTTCAGCGGGACGCCCAGTCCCGCAAACGGCAGGATGATCCAGTTGAGCGGGCGCAGCGGCGGAAGCAATGCGATCACCGCGCCGATGAACGCCAGCAGCCCCCAGACCAGCGTCAGAGTCGGCACGAGTATTCCTCCGCCCGGGCGCGCTGCCTGGCGCGCCGCGCCTGGCTCCACAGCCATTTCAGTTCGCTGGCCGCGTACGCCACGGCCGCGAGCTGGTTCCAGATGAGCGCCGCGCAAAGCGGGATGGCCGCTGCGCTCCGGCGCACGGCGGCGTCCAGCCGCCCTTGCGCGACGAGAAGGGACCCCGCCAGCAGCGCGCACGCCGCGCACTCCCGCCCGCTCGTCACCCGGGCGTCGCACTGCGGCATCAGCTCCCCGATCAGCCGCGGCGAAACCAGAGCGGGCGCCAGCGTCACCGGCAGCAGGAGCGCGCTCACGGACAGCCAGGAGACCAGCAGCGCCGTTCTCAGCCGATCCGCCAACATCGCCCTTAGTATAGCGGCCCCGCGATTCCCAGGCGCCAGAAGGCGCCGTGTCCTCGATCAGCCCCGCGCCCGCGCTACGGCGCGCGCCGGCTGCACCTGCTGCGTGGATGCTGCATCTCAACGCACGTCCCCCGTCGTTTGAGTTCGTCCCTGCTGCGCGTTCTTACGGACGGATTACAGGCAGGGATTCCAGGCGGCCGGCGGATACGAATAGACTGGAGGAATGCGGATGCGGCCGGTTGTCGGGGGTGCGCTGCTGTTGCTCCTGGCGGCGCCGGGGTGGTGCGCCGAAGAGCGCGCGTCCGGCCAGCCGGCCTCAAAGCTGGCCGAGCCGCCCGCCGGCCACTTCTACCACGGCGTGTACCCGGGCAGCGCCGACGGCATGGGGAGCGATTCCTCGCCGGCCGAGGTCAGGATTTACGAGAGAGTGATCGGCAAGCGGCCCACCTGGGTCTATGTGTGCCACAACTGGTACGAGGGCGCGGCCTTTCCGGCTCGCCAGGCGGAGTGGATCCGGGCCAGCGGCAGCATCCCCTACATTCGGCTGATGCTGCTCAGCGGGCCGGAGATTCCGCGGCCTGACCCGGTCTACAGCCTGGCGAACATCAACCGCGGGCGGTTCGATGGCGAGCTGCGCGAGTGGATGCGCGGGGCCAAGCTCTTCGGCACGCCGGTGCTGGCCGAGTACGGCGTCGAGGCCAACGGTCAGTGGTTCCCCTGGAACGGCCTGTGGAACCGCGAGGGCGGCAGCTACCAAGACGCGGTGGGCCGGTTTCGCGATGCCTACCGCCGCATCGTGCGCATCGCGCGCGAAGAGGGCGCCGACAACGTTCGCTGGGTGTTCCACGCGGACCCTTGGGACGAGCCGGTCGCAGACTGGAACCGCCTGGAGAACTACTACCCGGGCGACGAATGGATCGACTGGGTGGGGGTGAGCGTTTACGGGCGGCAGGTGCCGAGCGACCCTTACTACCCGACGTTCCGCTGGCAGATGGACTGGGTCTACGGCCGGCTGACCAAGCTCACCTCGAAGCCGGTGATCGTCTGCGAGTTCGGCACGATCGCGGGCCCGAGGCAGGCGAAGTGGGCACGGGCGGCGCTCGCGGACCTGACCTCCGGGCGCTGGCCGCGCGTGATCGGGTTCGCCTGGTGGAATGCGGCGTTCAAGAACGATCCCGTGAGACGCGGCGCTCGGTCGGACATGCGCGTCCAGGACAGCCCCGCGCTGGCCAGCATTCTACGGACCTACGTGGGGCGGAACAGCCAGGTGCTGGGCCTCACCCAGACGGCGGCGCGCCCCGGGCCGGTCACGGCGTCCAGTTTGTCCCCTAACCACCCGCCTCTGCGGCGGAGCCGCACGGCCCTGCGGCCAGCGCCCCGGTGAGGACGTGGCGCGGGCTTTGCCGTTGTCTGGCATCCGCAAGCAGACAGCCTGTCGCCTCGACATCCGACGTGGCGCGGGCGCCCTCGCCCGCGGCCGACGCCGCGTTGTGGCGCGGGCTTCAGCCTGCTGCCTCGACACTCGTGTCGAGGGCTCCCTGAGAATACCGCCATGCTCCAGGCACTGAGTTAGGGTGAGCACTCCGCGGCGCCGTCTTCCGCATGTGTACAAAGAAAGCCGGCCGCTCTTTCTCACCTGGCACCTTCACGGCAGCGTCCCTGCTGGGAGGTGTCAGCCGCCTCGGAAGATGTCGGGTGGTGAGGCATTCGTGTGGCTGGACCGGTATCTGGATACCATCAGAACCGGGCCGCAGTACCTGCGCATGGAATCTGTGGCGCAAACCGTCGCCGACGCCCTCCGGCGCGGCGTGGATATCAGGCACTATGACCTGCACGCCTGGTGCATCATGCCGAATCACGTTCACGTCTTGCTCACGCCTTGCATTGCGGCCAGCCGTTTACTCCAACTCCTGAAGGGCGTGACTGCTCGGGAGGCAAACAAACTGCTCGGCCGAACCGGTGAGCCTTTCTGGCAGGCCGAGTCTTACGACCATTGGGTGCGGAACGAGACCGAGTTCGACCGCATTGCAGCCTACATTGAGAACAACCCAGTGAAGGCTGGCCTGGTCACGAGAGCCTCGGAGTATCATTGGTCGAGTGCGGGAGCCCTCGACACGAGTGTCGAGGCAGCAGGCTGAAGCCCGCGCCACAAACCCGTCGCGCGCGGCAGCCGAGGCCGGCGGCTTCCACGGGTTCGCCGCTTAGAGAGAATTGCACGCCCACGGACAGAACCGGCCCGCGGAGCTTGCGCCCCGCGGGCCCGTTCTAACCGCTGACCGTCGCTGCCTGACGTCTTCCTACTGAAAGCTGAAAGCTGGTAGCTGGAAGCTGGGAGCTGAACGCTCGCGCCCTCCGCCTACGTCGTCCGCATGGTCTCGGCCTTGTCGCCGCCGCTGATGGCCGCCTGGGCCGCCGCCAGCCGGGCGATCGGGACACGGTAGGGAGAGCAGGACACGTAGTCCATCCCCACCCGGTAGCAGAACTCCACCGAGCTGGGCTCGCCGCCGTGCTCGCCGCAGATGCCGATCTCCAGGTCCGGCCGCGCCTTCCGGCCCAACTCGACCGCCTGGCGGACCAGCCGGCCCACGCCGTCCTGGTCCAGCACCGCGAACGGGTCGGCCTTGAAGATCTTCAGGTCTTCGTACGCCTTGGAGAACTTCACGTAATCGTCGCGCGAGATGCCCAGCGCCGTCTGCGTCAGGTCGTTGGTGCCGAAGCTGAAGAACTCGGCCTCGGTCGCCACCTCGTCCGCGGTCAGCGCCGCGCGCGGGATCTCGATCATCGTCCCCACCATGTACTTCTGGTCCTTCATGCCAGCCTTGGAGAGCACCTCTTGCGCCACGCGGACCACGATCGCCTTCTGGTTTTCGAGCTCCTTCACGTTGCCCACCAGCGGAATCATGACCTCGGGGATGACCTTCACGCCCTTCTTGGCCACTTGCACCACGGCCTCGAAGATGGCGCGCACCTGCACCTCGGTGATCTCCGGATAGAGAATGCCGAGGCGGCAGCCGCGCAGGCCCAGCATGGGGTTGAACTCGTGCAGCTCCTCGACGCGGGCGAGCAGCACCGGCAGCCGCTTCTTGAGCTCACCCACGGTGATGCCGTAGCGGGCCGCCATCTCCTTCTTCGCCTTGGCGTCCAGGTGGGGCAGCGT